>JAGQXH010000618.1 GCA_020436695.1 Lewinella sp.
TGCAGTTATCCCTTCGGGGCAAAGGTGATGCTGGTCTGCGAGGCGATATGCCGAGCGATTTGCTGATCCAAATACAAGAAAAACCGCACGATACGCTACAACGCGATGGAATGAACCTCATTCACGAGTTGTACCTGAACTTTGCTGATGCGGCTCTGGGCACTTCTGTGGAAGTGCCTATTATCGACGGACTAGTCAAGATTAGGATACCGGCGGCCACTCAATCCGGTAAAATTTACCGCCTAAAAGGGAAAGGATTGCCTTCCGTACAAAACTACGGTAAAGGCGATGAGCTTATTCATGTGAACGTTTGGACTCCTAAAAAGCTTTCCGATGAAGAGCAAAAACTCCTGGAAAAAATTAGAAAACTACCCAATTTTAAACCCCAGCCTGGAAAAATGGATGAGAGCTTTTTCACAAGAATGCGTGATTATTTTAAACAATGAATTTAATTGTGCGAATCATAGCTACGGTGCCTGCAATGCTACCTCCAACAGATGCACATCCGCAATCAACTGCTGGACGGAAGCACTGTTCAACCCATTGTAAATACCACGGATGTGACGGTCCTGATCTACGAGCACAAAGTTTTCGGTGTGCAAAAAATCATCTACAGCTTTTTCTAACCCCAGATCCTCTTCCACAAAATAGTCCTTTCTGCCAAGTTTGTAGATCTGTTCCTGGGGCCCTGTGACCAGATGCCATTTTCCGGTCACTACCCCATTCTCTTCTGCGTACGCCTTCAACACCGGAACCGAATCGTGTTCGGGTGTCACCGAATGCGACAGTAACAGAACGTTTTCGTCTTCCAAAAATTCATCCTGCAGTACGCCCATATTTTTGGTCATCTTGGGACAAATGCCGGGGCAACTGGTAAAAAAGAAATCAGCAATGTAGATCTTGCCCGAAAAAGTTTGTTCCGTGATCATCTCCCCTTGCTGATCGATCAATTCGAAGGGAGAAATGCGGTGGAATGTCGCCAATGAGTCACTATCCGGCCCCAGCCAGTGAGGCGTGAATGTTGCCTCATTAAAATAAGGCAGTCCTCCTACAGTTGTATTGTATTGTGCCGCTTCCCGGCAGCCGGCTGCAAAGAGCAGCAGGCTAATCGGAAGCCAGCTGAATGTTTTCATCCTCCAGGCCATAACAAAGATTTGCTCGTTTTAAGCCAAAAATGCGTCCGTTTTTGGCCTCGTAATTATTGAATATTTTACCGTTCTCCCGCCAGGCCTGTTGTAGCCCTTCCTCCCGACCATTCACCAAGCGGATGTACTTAAACTTAGCACCATTCTTGTACCATTGCTTTTGCAGGCCATTAGCCATGCCGTTTTCGTAGTGCAATTCCGTTCGCAAATTGCCGTTTGACCACCAACTTCTGGCAGTACCGTGCAATCGCCCTCCGACATATTGCGCCTCAAAGCTAATCGATCCGTCTGCAAAGTATTTCCGGTGCCAACCGTGTTTTTTCCCTTCCCGATAGCCGATGGATTCTGCCGCATGACCATTGGGGTAATAGGCCAGGGAAGTCCCGTCAAAGGACCTATCCTGGTAATAGACAAGCCCTTTCTCCGGGATCAATTTCAACAAGCGGTGGTCCACTTCCCCGCCCGGCATCTGCGGCGATAGAGCCCAATAGAGCATCAACACCATGACCGCTCCGAAACAGATCAAAACGAGGAGAGCAGACCGGGATAGAATGATCTTATTGAATTGCATTAGGGCTACCTTTTAGATTTCCCGGGAACAGGATATAGTATTGCCCCAGATACAGGTCATTCTGAATATGATAGTGATATTCCTCTTCCGAACTATGCTGGGTGGTACTCGTGTGCCCGCCCGATTCATCCAGATCTGTAGGGTAACCGCCCGTGGAATGGCACTTCCGTCCGTACAGGAAAAAACCATCGGACATGATACCGATCAATTTTTCGTCATCGTTCGACCAGGCTTTCGGTTCTAAATGGTAATGATAGCTCTGCGGCCCGGTGTGCGCTGCGGTGTAGTCGAGCGACACGACGGCATTATCCAGGGGAACATTCGGCCCTTCTTCATCATTGTAGATCATTGAGCCACTGACCGCCATACCAATGGGGCCCAGACCGGTCGCGGAAGAGGAGGCAGCCAGTCCCGGCTTAGCTGGTACCCGCAAAGTATAGGAACCATTGAAATTATCAATATTTCCAGGAGCCATGTCCTCATAGGTTGTAACTGTCGGCGCTACAAATAAGGGATGATCTTGAGCGGCAGCGGGTGTAGTCATGGTGTTCCCCATAGGATCGGTAGCAGTTCGTGCCGTGGTATTTGACCAGTAAGGCGAGGTGTGATTCGGCAGTCCATTCGATTCCAGTACGACCTGGTCACCGTCGAGGTAGATCGTGAAATTATCCGGATCGAATTCGCCAAATGCGGCGTGCAATGCTGTCGTATCCGGATCTGCTACCGGATCTTCACTTTTGGTACAGCCGAAAAAGCAGGGAGTCAATACTACTAACACAAAAAGGGGAAAAAGGGAATACTTCATAGTTCAATTGTTTTTTTGGTTATTTCCTCTTTTGACATTCGAGGATCAAGAATCCTGCGGCTGGGTCGATATTTTTTTTCAAAATCTTTTAACGGGGCAAAACCCAAACAGGATCAATCAAGCTTTTAATCGCCATGTCCGTGAGGAGGACCATCGCCGTGACGATGCGGAGGACGACCGGGGCCAGGAGGAGGGCCCTGGGGGCGGGTTTCGGTAAATTCTCCCTTCAAACACCGGCTCATAAAGGGATATTCATCGGTAACGAAGTAGGCATATCGGCCGTCGATCTCAATTCCGTTGCATTCATCCAGATCACCTAGCCCTTCCACGTATTCCCAATCGGAAACGAAGGTGCCATCCGGCCGGCTGTTATTCAGTTCTTTGCTGATATTTTGTTTTGGATTGCGATAGTTACAGACATCACCGGTTCTCAATTCATCGGCCAATCTATAACTTGGCTTATACCGGCCGCTCTTCGAATAGTAGATCGGGAAACCATCGTGGGCAAATCCGACCAGGATAGTGTCTTGCCCATTGTCCAGTAAACGGACCAATTCCGTGGGTACTCCATGATAGTGATAAGCTCCCGTGGGTTGAACGTGGGCATGATTAAAATCAAGCCCCAAATTCACCAGATCCTGCATGGCTTCTATCCTGTAGACTTCACCGGTCTCGCAGACAAAGCGCTCGGCGGTTTCCGGCTCAAATTTTACGCCGTTCACAGCTACACCGGGTTCTCTTGCCCACCTGGGTACTCCGGAAAAGTTTGGATGGATCGGGATCTTATAGCTTATTTTCTGTGGTGAAATGGTGTTGGGATTGCCATTATTCGGGAATTTACCTGTCCGGTGATTGGGCAACGCATTCGTGTCCATAACGCGGTACTCCCCCTTTATGGCAACCGTCGTTTCGGTGCCGTATTCACTGCTTACCAATTGATAGTTGTCCCGAAAATCGATTTTCGAAAGCTCGGTACTCGAAGTGGTATTTGAAACCGGAGCATTTTTGGAAGGCGTCGAACTACAGCCCGACAAAAGGATCATCAGCAAAGCTGCGATGGAGGTAAAAGAGAAAACAGAATATTTCATGACTTCTGTGTTTTAACTTGTTTCCTCTTTAGACCGCAGGGGTTCAGTTTTCCTTCGGGGGCAGGGGATTTTTTTTCTCCAGTAGAATGATCTCCAATGCAGAGTCAATAAACTTTTCAAAACCAACCCGCTGTTCCGGCCTCAGCAGGGACTCCACCTCCTGCAAGTGATGATAGGTTGATTCGATCTTTTGTCGTTCCAGTTGGCTGACCGCAGTCATCAGGTTAGCAGTATCGCGGAGTTGGGAAGAGTCGGCAAGGGTATGGAAATAGCGCTGGAGCAAGTCCCGCTGTTGTTGTTCCAAACCTTCCATTTTTTGGATATGCTGCCGGGCGTATTCCAGGAAAGCCTCGTGTTGCTGGCGGTCGAGCTTCATGATGTCGACAGCCCTTGCCCTTGCATCCCTTTGAGGTGGATGATCGGGTTTTGTCAAAAAGAAAAAGGTGATCAGAAAGAGATTTAACGCCAGCAAGCCCCAGGTTGTAAATTTATAGAACTGTAGTTGTCTCATCATTCATAAATTTTATAGCTGGAGATCAGCACCTGGGAGTAAGCATCAGATGCCGCCGTCTCGGCTACGTTCAATACATGGTCCTGGGTAAAGGTGCGAAGAGCAAGTGCATTGATCAATAGTAATAACACCGCTGCGGCTATAGCCAGGCGCCACCGCTGTAAGGGAATGACGGCGGCCTCCGGAACATCGATCTGCTTTTCTATTCTGACAAACAGGTCAGGGGGCGGAGTGGCCCGCTCACTGTCTTTAATGCTGTCAAAAACCTCATTGATCCACTTTTCTTTGTCATCCATGTTCTATAAATGATTAGGTTGCTTACACTATATTTTAGACCGCCCCTAACCCTTTTTCCTTCGGTTAGGGTATTGTTTTTCCAGTTTGATCCTCAAATTGTTTTTGGCCCTTTGCAGCAGTGACTCCACTGCCTTAAGCGAAAGTTCCATAATATCAGCTACTTCCTGTCGAGGCAATTCTTCCACAAAAGATAAAATAAAAGCTGTTTTTTGATTATCGGGCAAGGTATCAATGGCTTTAAACAGTATCGCGGCATTTTCTTTCTTTTCCAGCAGGATACCGGGATGATCAAAGTCAGGAGGATGATCAATGGTACTGCCAAAAGTCAGAAAGGCCATTCTTTTTTTCTTTTTGATGTAGTTCAGGCAGGTATTAACGGTGATGCGATAGACCCAAGTACTTACACTGGAAGCGCCTTTAAACGAAGCCGCATGGCGAAAGATCTTGGTGAATACATCCTGGGTAATCTCCTCCGCGTCGGTTTCCTTCTGAGCATAACTCAAAGCGGTATTGTAAACCTTGCGGTTATATAATGCATACAACTCCCTGAATGCCCGGCGATCTCCTTCCGCAATAGCCCTTAAAAGTTGGATTTCCTGACTCAAAAAGCTTGGTTTATGAGCTTACAAGGTAAGATCGAACTAAAATTAGCGAATTCACATAACGTTTTATATAATTTTGAGTGCATCAGCCAAAATCGCCACTCACATACTGCTTAGCCAGTTCATGCCGGGGGTTGTCAAAAAACTGCCTGGCATCAGAGAATTCCACCAGCTCTCCCAGATAGAGCATGGCCACCTGGTCGGCCACCCGCTTAGCTTGCTGCATATTGTGCGTAACGATGATGATGGTATACTGCTCTTTGAGCTT
>JAGQXH010000619.1 GCA_020436695.1 Lewinella sp.
CTATGGTTTTGATTAAAAATTATAAATCGAAGTGATCAAAAATCCTATACTTGCTTTTTTGTGACGCCTGTATAGAAGCAAGGTCACCGGGAGCAGAAAAACTTTTCCCACTTCGGATCGGCATGATAGTATAATCATCAAAAATTTGCTAATGTTCGTTTAACTTTTTTTCAAAAAAATGGAAAATCCCTGGCAAACGCTGAATAAAAAGACCGTTTATGACAATCCCTGGATTGAAGTGACCCACCGTGAGGTACTCAATCCGTCGGGCAATGAAGGAATATATGGGGTGGTGCATTTTAAAAACCTGGCCATCGGTATTGTACCGGTTGATGAATACGGCAACACCTGGCTGGTTGGTCAATATCGCTATGCGCTCGATCAATACAGCTGGGAAATACCCGAGGGAGGCTGTCCGCTGGGTACAGCGCCACTGGCTACGGCTCAACGGGAATTACTCGAGGAGACCGGTATTACAGCTTCCAGGTGGGATACTATTCTGGACTGTCATATTTCCAATTCCGTTACGGATGAAGCCGGCCGGATCTACCTGGCCCGCGAACTTTCTTTCGGGACGGCCCAGCCGGAAGAGACCGAGCAACTGGAGGTGAGAAAACTCTCACTGCGCGAGGCCGTAGATATGGTGTTGAGGGGAGAGATAACGGATAGTTTGAGTGTAATGGGCCTGTTGCGGGTTCAGTTGATGTTATAATCCTGTGATGCTGGAATTCTGTGATGAATGGTGTAATGTGCAAATATTGGGATCATTATTCCAACTCATTTATTGCCTTACTCTTTCATCATGTTTGGTGATCCTTAATGAAACTTACTCATAAAACTCAAAACCATAATCAGGAGCAACCAACAATATTTTTAGCACAGCCATGATCCATCACATCATCCCAGCATCACAAACATCATAGCATTAAAATGCGTATCATTGCGCCAAAATGGGAAATGAGTATGCAACATAAACGGTGCGTAGTGACCGGGGCCAATTCCGGTATAGGTTTCGAAACGGCTAAAGCGCTGGCTCATAAGGGGGCAGAAGTGATCATGGTATGCCGCAGTGAAGATAAAGGTCTGGCAGCGCAGGCGAAGATCCTGGAAAACTGCCCCCATGACCGGGTACATCTGCTCATTGCAGATATGTCGTCCCAACAGCAAATCCGGGAACTGGGCAGTGCCATTCATGATCAATATTCCGAAATTGATGTACTGGTGAACAATGCCGGTACCTGGATCTCCGATCTGACCTATACGGAAGATGGTGTGGAAACGGTACTGGCCGTCAATCATCTGGCCTATTTTCTATTAACCCATTTACTCTGGCCTTTGCTAAACACGGGAGAAGGTGGCCGCATCGTCAATGTTGCTTCCGATTCCCATAAGCAGGTTAAGCAGTTTAATTTTGCGGACCCTTATCTGACTCAGAGTTACCATGGCCTTCGCTCTTATGCGCAGTCGAAATTAGCGAACGTTATGTTTACCTATGAACTGGATCGTCGCAAACCGATCGATGGCGTTGTCACCAATGCCGTCCAACCGGGCCTGGTGTATACCGATATCGGCCTAAAACGCACGACCTGGCTGCATGCCTTCGCCTGGAAGGTGAGACGTTCCCTTTGGCGGGGTGTTACACCGGCAGAAGGAGCAGCTACCTCCATTTATCTGGCCAGCCAGCCGGAAGCAGCTCAAAAAAGCGGACTGTATTGGGATAATTGTCGCCCCAAACCTTCGTCCGCTTACTCTTATCAGGAAGAAGACAATGCACGTCTCTGGGAGTGGAGTCTGGAGAAGTGTGGGATTGAGGCGTATTTTGCACCGGGATTTTGATACATAGTACACTGTCAATTAACGTAGATAACATTGGTCATGTTCCATTGCTGTATGGTTTCATTGACTGGGAGCCATGAAACAATGTAACCATGTAACATCGAATCGTCCGTGGGGAATACGTCCGTTCAATTTTTGTGTTACACAATTTCGTTGACAATGTATTTAGCCCGGATTATTCTTGAAGTTTTGCGCAATTTTTTCCAGCAAATTCATTTTCATGCCGGCGGGCATCAGGCGTCCCAGACGGAATAGTGTGGCCGGGAAAAACCCGGGGACAATGATATTCTTTTTTCGGAACATACCATCTATGCCCAATTTCGCCACCTTATCGGGCATACTCACCAGGTATTTGGAATTAGGTTGGGCTTTAAGGCGCTTCATTCCACTTTCATTAGTCACGGTCGGGCCCGGGCAAAGAATACTCACATTGACAGAAGTGCCGGCCAGTTCCTCCCGCAGCGCCAGGCCGTAACCGTACAGAAAATTTTTGGTGCCCGCGTATACCGCCTTGTAGGGTAGTGGCAGGGCGGCTTCCATACTGCTCATGATCAGAATGTGGGCTTCCGGATGGAGTTGCAGTTCGGGCAACAACAGATAGGTCAGGCCCACGGTAGCGCGGTTGTTAAGATCGATCATCGTATAGTATTCGGACAACCGGATATCATGCATCAGGCCACTGCGGCCGAAACCGGCATTGTTCACCAGAACACGAAGTGAAAAATTCCGGGTTTTAAACCACTTATACACCTGTTCCGGAGCATCATCACGGCTCAGATCGATGCCAAAGGTGTGGACCTCTACCCCGTATTCTTCCCGGATTTCCTGCGCAGTGCGGGCCAGTACGGGTTGATCTAGTGCGACAATTATCAACGGGATCTGTTTTTTTGCCAGCTCTATGGCAATTGCCCGCCCGATGCCTTCACTGCCACCGGTGACCAGAGCGTACGCAATCTCTTTTTCCTGCATGTTTGAATTTCCTTATTTTGAGCAAAAATAAACGATAAATCATAACACACAATGCGATTGGACGTATTCGCTCTTGGTTTGATCGGACTGCTGCTTGCTGCTTGTGGTACGGAAGCTCCGCAGGACGGATCAGAAAAAAAATCAGAACAAAACATGCCTGAACAAGAATTTGACTGGCAGGGCCACCGTGGAGCCCGTGGCTTATTACCGGAAAACACGGTGCCTGCTTTTCTGCTGGCTCTGGAATATCCGAAAATATCTACCCTGGAACTGGATGTTGCCGTGAGCAAAGACGGCAAACTGATCGTCAGTCATGAACCCTGGTTTTCCGCGCATATTTGCAGTGATCCTGAGGGAAAGCCCCTGACGGAAGAAGATAGTGAACACCTGTTGCTCTATGAGCTTACGGCCGAGGAGATCCGCCGGTACGATTGCGGTAGCCGGGGCAACGAACGGTTTCCGGATCAGAAAAAAATGAAAACGTATAAGCCGCAGTTGTCGGAAGTAGTACAGGCGGCCGATCAGCGGGCTAAAGAAATGGGGCGTCCGCTACCGCGATATAACATTGAGATCAAAAGCCAGCCCGATTGGGATGGCCTTAGAACTCCTGATCCGGAAACTTTTGTTACCCTTGTTTGGGAAGCCCTCAATGCACTCGGCATCAAAGAGCGCACCTGCATACAGTCGTTTGACATCCGTCCATTGGAAGTCCTTCACCGAAAAGATCCGTCGATTACGGTAGCATATCTGGTCGAAGAACTGGATAGCCTTGAACAGAACCTGGCTAAATTGAGTTTTACTCCTACTATCTATAGCCCCTATTATATGTTGGTGACGGCCAATATGGTAGATGCATTGCACGAGCGCGGCATACGGATCATTCCCTGGACGGTAAATGATCCCGAAAATATGCAGGCGTTGATGGATCTGGGAGTGGATGGTATTATTACGGATTATCCGGATCGGATACCTTGATGCGACCGTTCGCCCTTGAGGACTCACTGCCGGCCAACGCGGCTTTCAGCGCGTTTGACGGCCCCTGACGGGTGACGCTTGTCCGGCCGTGTAAAAGAAAAACTAGAGCGAAATGAGTATACATCCTGTGCACAACTTCAGCTATTCTCCGGCTGTCTTGAGTCTGATGCCGTTGATCTATGCGGCCTGGTCCGACCGGGTGCTGACCCCTTCCGAGGTGCGCATATTGCGTAGACAGGCCAACGGTCTGACCTTCCTCACCGAAGACGATAAATCACTTTTATTGGATTGGAGCAATCCGATCCGGCCTCCGTCACCGTATCTGTTTAAATACTGGGAAATTGAACTGCGCCGGTCGGCCGAAGAACTGGCCGGCGGGGCCGAAGAAGCCAGTCTGGTAGACCTGGGCTTGTTCATGGCCTCCGAAGCGGCTAACCAACTTCCGGAAAAGCTTCGGCGGACAGACTGGACGGACCCCGAAATACGGGAACAACTGGAAGCCCTGGAGGAGGCGATCCGCCAGATCAACCTGAATACCTATTACGGACTTTTCCCTCAGAGAGAAATGCAGCGGCAGCGCGAGCAGGAAAAAGAAGCGACCAGCTTTGATCCACATGCGCTGACCCTGCTGTTGGATGATGATTATCACGTGCTTCGCGAAAGAGTGAAGACGCTGTTGTGTGACCCGATCTTCCGGCACAGGACTATGCGCCGGAAAGAAGAATACCGCGATCAGGTACTGCTATGGTGTAAATATCTGGCCGAGCAGGGCCTCGGGGCTTATTCTTATCCATTGGAGTACGGAGGGCAGAACGATATGGGGCAGTACGCAGCGGTGTTTGAAACATTGGGATACCACGATCTGAGCCTTACCATAAAGTTTGGTGTGCAATTCGGCCTTTTTGGCGGAAGTGTACTCTGGCTGGGTACCACGCGTCATCATGAGCGGTATTTAAAGGATATCGGTACCCTGGCTTTACCGGGTTGTTTTGCCATGACTGAAACCGGGCACGGCTCCAATGTACGCGGATTGGAAACAACCGCTACCTACGACCCCGAAACGGATGAATTCATTGTGCATTCTCCGCATCGGGCGGCGGGTAAAGAGTACATCGGTAACGCGTTGCAGGGCCGGATGGCAAGTGTTTTTGCTCAGCTTATTGTCGACGGTGAAAACCATGGTGTTCATGCCGTATTGGTTCCTATGCGGGACGAATCCGGAACGCTGTTGCCCGGTGTAGAGGTACAGGATAATGGCTATAAACTGGGACTCAACGGAGTGGATAACGGCCGGATCTGGTTTGATCAGGTGCGGGTACCTCGTACCAATCTGCTCAACCGCTTTGGTGATGTAGATGAGAATGGTGTGTACCGCAGCCCGATAGAAAACCCCTCCCGTCGATTTTTCACCATGTTGGGAACACTGGTCGGAGGAAGAGTTTGTGTGCCGAGAGCCGGGTTGAGTGCTGCTAAATCGGCCTTGACCATTGCGATCCGTTA
>JAGQXH010000061.1 GCA_020436695.1 Lewinella sp.
CCCTTCGGTAGGTGATGTGATCACACTGCTAGAATACGCCAGGGTGAGCATCTTTCTGGATCTGTCGTTATATCAACCGGCACAAAAGGTGGCCTATGTCACAGCGTTTATGCAGGCTTTAAGCGGTCTTCGGGCCCGGCGAGGTATCCCACACTGGTTTTTGATTGATGAGGCGCATTATTTCTGTAGTCAGGAAGGCGGGATACTTACGGATCTGTTATTGGAGAACGCCCGTTTTGGAGGATTCACATTTGTTACTTACCAGTCGGCGGCCATGCCGGTCAAGTTGCTGCGGGCCGTCGATCATTGGATGTTTACCCGTATCAGAGACCGGCAGGAACTCCGACATCTCAAGCATGCACTGGGTACACGCAGTTGTAGCGGACTGGAGCAGCTGCATAAACTCAGCAATAAGCAACTATATCTTTGCCTGGGAGAAACGAATCAGATGGAACCTCCTGTTTCCGGAGTGATAGAACTGGATAAAGTGAGTCGGGCCACACCACACGTGCGTCATTTGCACAAGTACCTACTGGCCCCGTTGCCGGCGGATAAGCAATTTTATTTCCACTTAAATTCCAGTGATCGGTCCGTTCGACCGGCTGCCAGCCTGTGGGAATTTCTCCAGGCATTGCCATTGCTATCCCCCAAGACCATTAAATATCATCTGGGGAGGGAAGATTTCGAACGCTGGGTAAGGGAGGTGATCCACGATGAAGAATTATCCCGACAAATCCATAAATTAGCGCAGCGGGATATAGCAGGAGAAGCCATGAAGGACGCTCTTTATGATACGGTCTCTCATCGGTTTGATGAACTGGAAAGCCTGATTTGATATGGTGATGTAGTGATGTGGTGAGTTTATTTCCCATAGTCCAAAAATCCCAACGTCCAAAAATCCCAACGTCCAAAAATCCCAACGTCCATAAATCCCAACGTCCATAAATCCCAACGTCCATAAATCCATAATAGCACAGATTGAAAGCGCAGCATATATCGAACAATACCGATAAGAATCCCTTTCCTTTAACCGGCCTGAGTACAGATGAGGTCAAGCTAGCCAGGATCGAACATGGTAGTAATCATCAGCCGAAAAAAGCGGTCAATCCTAATTGGCTGATTCTACAGGAGATCGTTACCGAGCCTATGTTCCTGTTGCTGGTAACTGCTGCCGGCGTATACTTTGTGTTGCAGGAGAGTTCCGAAGGATTTTTTATGATCGGTGCTATTCTGGTAATTTCCGCGATTTCCTGGTATCAGAGTTCGAGAGCTCAAAAGGCGTTGGATGCTTTAAACGTCTATACCCAGGTTTGCGTGAAAGTGATCCGTAATAATGAGTTGGTGGAGATCCTCCGTGAATCTGTGGTAGTAGACGATCTGGTAGTTATTTCGGAAGGTGATCTGGTACCGGTGGACGGACAGATCGTGATCGCCAACGATTTTACGGTAAATGAATCCATTCTTACGGGGGAAGCCTACGCCGTAGACAAACATGCCGGAGAGGAAACGGACGAAAACCGGCTGTATCATGGAACGCTCGCGCTTTCCGGTCAGGCCGTCGTTCGGGCAACGGCAGTGGGTGAGCAGACCAGGATCCACCAGATCGGCCGGGCTATTGATGACCTGGGACAGGAAAAGTCGCTGCTACAGCAACAGATCGATCAGTTTGTCAAACGAATGGCCTTCATCGGCATCACCATTTTTCTACTCATTCTGGGCGTTGAATATTTCAGGACCCATCATTTTCTGGATAGCCTGCTGGAAGGATTAACCATTGCCATGTCGGTACTCCCCGAAGAGATCCCGGTGGCATTCACGGTGTTTCTGGCTTTGGGGGCTTATCGACTGGCCCGACGCGATATTATCATCAAACGGGCTAATACCACAGAACTACTGGGTTCGATAGATGTACTGTGTCTGGACAAAACCGGGACCATCACCGAGAACCGGATGGAGTTGAAGCAATTGTATGTCTATGCCGACCGGGAACTACTTGATCCGATGCATGCCCATTCGACTGCGGCCCGCGAACTGATCGCCACGGCGATGTGGGCCAGTGAAACAGCTCCTTTTGATCCGATGGAACAGGCCCTGCATACGGCCTATGCACAAAGTGCCGGCACTGACCTGAGAACGGCTTATTACATGGTAGATGAGTACCCGCTTTCGGGACGCCCTCCCATGATGACCCACATTTTTGGTAATGATGCCGGGCATCGGATCATTGCCACCAAGGGGGCACCTGAAGCCATTTTGGCCCATAGTCGGCTGAGTGAGGCCGAAAAACAAGAAGTGGAAAAGATCGTCGCTACTTTATCGGAGCAGGGAATACGGGTGCTGGGCGTTGGTTTTGTAGCGGATCCTCCGGCCGTTTTGCCGGAAAAACAACAGGACCTCGACTTTACATTTTTGGGATTGGTGGCCTTTTTCGATCCTCCCAAGCCAGCCATCAAGGCTTCTTTTGGAAGGCTCTACCAGGCTGGTATCCGGTTGAAAATGATTACCGGTGACAGCGTACCGACGGCGCTGGCCATTGCCCGGCAAAGCGGATTTCGTTTTTCGCATCCTCCACTTAGTGGACAGGACATTAAAACCATGGATGAAGAACAGTTTAAGCAGGCCGTGGTGGAACGGGAATTGTTCTGCCGCATCAGCCCGGAACAAAAACTGGAGATCATCCAGGCTTTGAAAGACAAAGGTTTAAAGGTGGGAATGACCGGCGATGGTGTAAATGACGGACTGGCTTTGAAAGCGGCCCACATCGGCATCGCCATGGGCAAACGTGGTACTGAGATCGCCCGGCGGGCTGCTTCCCTTATTTTGGTGGATGGGAATATCGATTCTATTGCCGAGGCTGTGGCGGCCGGCCGGAGGATATACGCGAATCTCAAAAAAGCTATCCAGTACATTATTTCCATTCACATCCCCATCATTCTGGCAGTTGCCGTTCCTACCCTCCTGGGATGGCGGTATTCCGCTATTTTCAGCCCCATTCACGTTATTTTCCTGGAATTGATCATGGGACCGACCTGTTCCATCGTTTATGAAAATGAGCCGATGGAAGCCGATACCATGGACCGGCCACCCCGTCCGCTGGGGCAGACCTTTTTTGGTAGCCGTGAGCTGTTGACGAGCATCATGCAGGGGCTGGCCATTACAGCTGGTGTGTTGGGGGTGTATTTCTATGCCTTACAAGCGGACCTTTCGGAGACGCAGACCCGAAGCATGGTCTTCCTGGCATTGCTAACCGCTAACATTTTCCTTACCTTAGTCAACCGCTCATTTTATCACTCCATTTTTACTACCTTGGGTTACCACAATCGGCTGATGGTGGTCGCCTTACTGGTAACCATCTTTCTGACGGTCTTCATCTACAGTTTTCCACCGATCGCGGCCTTTTTCGGCGTTGCACTCCTTGCTCCGGGCTTGATGGCCCTGGCGATTGGAGCGGGAGTAATATCTACGCTTTGGTATGAAGGGGTGAAAGCCTGGGGGCGGTATATTTAAGGCTTTTGCAAGTATAACTACTAGTATGATCCGTTTTCTATTTACACTTTCTTTGATATTTTGGGGAATGGGCAAGTTGGCCTATACCCAGGGAGTTGCTCAAAAACTTACTTCCCACCTAAGCACTTACCATATAGAAAAAGTTTACGCAGGTCATGATAAGCCCTTTTATTTACCCGGAGATACCATATGGTGCAAAATATACCTGTTGGAGGGCCGCACGCACCGAAGTTTTGAGGGACAACCGGTCGTGTATGCCGATTGGATAGCTCCCAATGGAGAAAAACAGCAATCCTTTACCCTTAAAATTAAAAATGGCTCAACCCCACTGGATATCCAAACGCAAGCGGAAGATAGTGCAGGGATATACACCTTACGAGTGTATTCACAGTACCAACGCAATTTTGATCAACATTTTCTTTTTCAGAAAGAGATACGCCTACTGGGCAAAGATGATATTACGGAAAAGGAGCAGAAAGCCCCTGGTGGGTTTTCGGTTAGATTTTTCCCTGAAGGGGGATATCTGGTAGCTGGTCTGGAATCCAATATAGCCTTTAAAGCTCAAAATGATCTTGGGGAGAACATTGTCGTAAATGGTATATTGCTCAACGAAGCAAATGAAAAGATCGGCGATCTTAAAACCTTGCACGAGGGAATGGGACTTTTTAAGTTTACCCCTGAAAAGGGTAAAAAATACAGTGCTGAGATCCGTTATGAAGGTTACCGAAAACGCTTTGCTTTACCCGAAATCCTTCCTCAGGGGTTCTCTCTGAACGTCAACAGCAGGTCCGGCGATCAGATCTTAATAAAGCTTGGTACTAATCTGCAGGCAGGATTGTCCGGTTGTACTTTGATCGGACATGTAAGAGGGCAAATATTTTTAGCAAGAGAGCTGGAAGCCGGACTACCCAGTCTTTCGGTAAGAAAAGATCTGATCCCTTCGGGTATTGTCCACTTCACCTTATTTGATCAAGGTCAGCGTCCGGTATGTGAAAGATTGGTCTTTAATAAAAATCCAGCCGAAAGGGTAGATCTGAACCTACAGGTTGAAAAAAACGTCTACGGCAAACGAGAAGCAATTAAACTCCAACTTGTCCCCACCTTACAGGACCGTATACAGGCGTCACAACTTTCCGTTAGTGTCTATTATGAAGGATCAACCGATCTGACCGTCAATGAATCAAATATTCTGAACTATTTATGGCTACAATCTGATCTCAGGGGAAGAATTAACAATATCCAGCAATATTTTGAAACGGATAACACAACAACCAATTCGCTACTGGATCTGCTGCTCATGACCCATGCCTGGCGGCGCTTCCGCTGGCAATCGGTACTAAGCGGGCAAAGTCCATCCATCGTTTATCCTCCGGAGGAGCATTTATCCGTAGCCGGGAAGGTGACCAAAGCGGGAAAAGAACAGCCGGTGAAAGCAGATGTATTGCTCAACGTTCTGTCTGAAGAACAATTTACAGCACTCAATGTAACTACAGAAGCAGATGGGTTATTCTATTTCAAAGGGTTTGATTTTCAAGATACTACCGATATTTTGATCCAGGCTAACATCCATCAGTCCAAAAAGAAGAAAAAACTTAAAGAAGATAAAGTTGAACCTACCGGGAATAAGAACGTAAGCATTCAAATACTGGAATTAAATGAACTTGATTTTATCGATTCGGTAAGCATACCCGCGCAAATGCACTTAGACCAGACACTACAACAATATGCCTATCAGGTAGAACAAAACCGACAATTAGACTCACTTAATAATCCACTATGGACCATAGATCTGGAAACGGTAACCGTACGATCCGGCCTGAACCGCGCTCAGTTACGCGAACAAACGATCAAAAAGCAATACCGGGAAAAAGGGCTTTTTTACTTCCACTCCACCAATAAGTTTTTAACAGATGATCCGCTTTATGCGGGTTTTCAAAATAATAATATATTCGATCTCATCAAGGTAGTAGTGCCGAATACGACACGCGTCAGAGTAAATGGAGAGGACAAGATCATCTACGGGCGCTTCTCCAGTCAGGTAGAAGCCAAGATCGTCCTGGATGGGCAGATGGTACCGCCGAATCTTTTGATGAATATTGACCCGGATCGCATCGCTGTTATTGATGTGCTGACCGGCTATTATGCCTCTCTCTATACAAAAAGTGGAGTTGTGATCTCACTGGTTTCTAGAAATCCTGACGAGATAGACCATCGGAGGCCGGGCATTATCAGTTTTGCACATCCCGGTTATTACCAGGCCCGGGAGTTTTACAGTCCTGATTATGACCTGGCCGGCACTGCGGAGCAAAAACCTGACTTTAGAACAGTGTTATACTGGAACCCCGATGTTCGGATAGCAGGAACTCCGGAAAATCTATCGTTTTTCACCGGTGATCAGGCCGGCCATTACCTGATCCTGGTAGAAGGAATAACCGATGCGGGTATTCCGTTTTACAAAACGGAAAGGGTTATTGTTGAAGACTAAAGGCGTTTAAAAATAGCAAATGACAATTTAGCTGCCCCTTGCGCGCCCTTGTCTCTAAAGATTATATCTTTCATCATCCCATGACCTCGTACTCTTCTTTCCACTCCTGTTGCCCCCCTTCCCGCATCGCATCGATCGCCATCCGGACACTAATGGCCGTACGGGCACCGGTATGAATATTGGAGACCGGTTCATTGCCATCGCGTACACTTTCGTAAAATTCTTGCAGGGCGTAGTGGGTACCCTCCCAGCCATTCGGATCTTCTTCACCCAATTCGATACCCCGTCCTTCTTCGATCATTTTCAGAGTAGCGCCGCTGACGCCGTCCAGGGTACCCATCATTTTGCTGTTGGGGCGTTCCCAGTAGAGAGTGGCGGTGTCGATACCCAGTCTGATCGTACCTTTTGAGCCGCGGAATTCCACCAGATAACCGTTATAGGCATTAGCCGTTAACGAAATGCAGTTGACTTTCATGCCGTTCGGATACTGCAGGATGGTATTGACATTGTCGAAGGTTTCCCGGCCATCTTTCCAATAGTCGATGCTGCCGAAGCCGATCACTTTTTCGGGATGAGCGCCGAAAGTCCAGTTGATGAAGTCGATCTGGTGGGAATGCAGTTCAGCGGTTAAACCTCCAGAGTATTCTTTGTACATCCGCCAGTTGATGATGCGTTCGTATTGCGGTTCCGGCACCGGGCGGCGCCAGTCACCATTACGGTTCCATTGAACGTATACATTCGTTACGTCTCCGATGGCTCCACCCCGGATCAGTTCGGCTACCTTGAAATAAAGGGGTAGATAGCGATACTGGTGTCCTACCTGGAAGATCTGTTCCGGTCGCTTGTCGACTTCACTGACCAGATCGAGCGCTTCTTTGATCTGATAGGTCATCGTTTTTTCGCAATAGACGTGCTTACCAGCCTGTAGTGCCTCTTTTGCCATATGATGGTGCATGGAAAGGGGCGTTGCTACCACTACTGCATCTACATTCGGATCGTCGAGCAGCGCACGGTAATTGTCGTAAGCTTTAGCGCCGGGATCGGAATTTTCTATCGCTTTTTCCAGGCGGAAGGGGAGTATATCGGCCGCTGCCACGACCTTTAACTGAGGAAATTGCTTCATCGTGCGGATCAGGCCGCCTCCTCGGTCACCGGTACCGATCACTCCAATCTGCAATACATCATTGGCACTAATGTGGGAGGAAGAGCCGAATATTTGAGGGGTAACCAGCAGTCCGGTGGTGGCCAGGGCGCTTTTTTCCAGAAATGTTCTTCTTTTCATAGTTCCAGGCTGATTGTATTGCCGAATAAATGTATTCAGGCAATACCGGTGGGAAAATCATTAGTTTCGGAACTATAAATTTCTATTCATCTCCTTGTTTATCAATTGATGAGGATCACTATATGGAGTGATTTTTAACCTTTCGATGTTTGGATATAAGGTGTAACATTTCCTTTCATTCAGCGATCGACCGTTATGAGATCAATGGTCGCTGCGATTTTCCCTCACCCGCAAAAGACCGTAAAATGAAAAACACGCATGTCCTTTCGCTTATTTTTGCGGCGTTGCTTATCTCAACCAGCTTGTTGCTGAAAGCGCAAACAGACGAAGCACTGTTTACCGACTGGCAGGAAGAAGATAAAGCCGCCATCGAGGCCCTGGTGGTGTATCCGGAAGCCACCCGCCTTGCCATCCTGGAAACGGCCCGTTATCCCGAACTGCTGATCCGTCTGGAAAGCATGCAGGCCGAAACGAGCAACTCTTTTCAGGAATTGATCGCCTCGCTGCAACGCGACGATCAGACCATGATCTATGATCTTACCCGGTACCCCGGGCTGATCTCCCGCCTGGCACTGGCCAAAGATACCGGACAGCCGGATCTCAAAGTCATACTGGAAGATTACCCGGAGGTGATCCACAAAAGAGCCGGGCAGGCTTTTGAGCGTTATGGAGCGCTATTGATGGAGATCGATCAGTTGGATCAACTTGCCGATCAGCAGTTCCGTGAATTGATCAAGCCCTATCCTGAAGCGACCCGTGACGCCATGCATGTACTTGTTAATATGCCAGAAGTACTTCAATTAATGACCGAAAACATCCGGATGACCATTCTGGTCGGAGATCTTTACCGCAAAGACCCGGACCATCTGCTGCGGCAAATGGACAGTCTGCAACAAGTAGTAGCCGAGGCCAATGCCAAAGAACTGGACAACTGGCGGGAAAGTGTGGAAGATGAGCCCGAGGTGGTGAATGACCTGAAAGCTGCCGGTGAAGCGTTTGCCGAAGAGTACGGCTATGATGACAGCTACTACGAATACTATGAAGCGGACCGGAATGAGAAATACGTGGTAGAGCAGTATTTCTACTATAACTATCCTTATTGGTTCGGTTATCCTTCCTGGTATTTCTATCCGCGTTGGCGCCCTTATCCATACTGGTATGAAAGCGGGTTTTATGTAGTGCTTGACGGGCATATTGTGATCCAAAGCCTGCCCACTTATTATTTTACCAGCTGGTATTTCCACTGGCCGCAGCATCATTACTACTATCCCTATTTGTCAAGAGAGTTCGTAAGGCACACTTACTATGGGCCGCGACCCCGTACCAGCAGTATCGCAGTAAGCGTAAATCACTGGCGGGCAAATAATCGAAATCTCATCACTGACGAGTGGATACAGGATGATCGCAGAGGGGCCGAGCGTTTCCGGGAGTACGGAAAATTTGAAATGGACCGGGAGCAATATAACCAGCGGCATACCCAACAGAAGTCATTGACCCCGACGGAGTTTCTGGATCGCAACCGCAACCGTTATCCGGAATTATCCCGCAAGCGGGTGACCCAGCCGGAGCGGGTAGATCCGACTCCCCGGACCCGTACTGCTCCGACCACCAGGCCGGAGGTTACCGACAAAAAAACTAACCAACGCGAATGGGTCAATTCGCGTACCAAAACGACTGCACCGCCGAAAAATGCACCCCAGGTAGATAAAGGTGCTGATCATCACCGTACAACGATCGAGCGATCCAGGGTACAGCGGCCAACAGTAACCCCTAAGCCGCAGACCAAAGTGCAGCCCAGAGTAAAGACAACACCAACAACTCCGAAACGAACCCCCAGCAAAACCTCTGAAACTAAAAAAACACGCACTAAAAAAAGTGGGGGCGGATCGTGAGTTTGTAGTACAGTAATTATTTCTAGGCAAAAAATTGAATATAGGGTCAAAGCATAAGATCAAGATCAAATTCAAGCGCAAGTGCAATAGCGTTATGACATGAATAAGCGTAGTTGCTAAAGGTCTGTAGTAGGCCCTTGAACTTGTCACTTGATCTTGTGCTTGATCTTGTCTTTAACGCAGAACAGTTAATTTTAAACGAATGCCACTAATTTGCAGCACACTCAAATAAATTGATCGACAGTAGGTAGCAGTTAACACATTGTTTTTACCTTCAGGCAGGATTTGCAGCAGGACAATGTGATCCAAAATTTTTTCCAATGAGCCGATGCATCTTGCCGGTCGTCTGCCGCGACCTACCGTTTAAATTATACCTCTTCCTACTATTTGCCTTTGTGAGTTGTACTTCCGATGATCCCTTTCAGGAATTTCTGAAAGAACAAGGAACTGTTTTTGATCTTTTGCTACGCCGGGGCCAGGTACTTGATGGCACCGGCGCAGCTGCCTACACGGCTGATATACTCATCCGCAACGATTCCATCTTATTCATTGGGACGGTGGATCCTGGTCTTTTGGAAGTAAGATCGGAGATCGATGCTACCGGGAAGTTCATCACCCCGGGATTCATCGATGCACATGCACACGGTGATCCTTTGGAAACACCTGATTTCGAAAACTTTTTGACGATGGGCGTTACTTCTATCTGCCTGGGGCAAGATGGAGGAAGTCCTGCTTTCGAAGATCTAGAACCCTGGATGGACTTAGTAGACAGTACGATTACCGGGCCGAACATTATTCCCTTTGTGGGGCACGGCACACTGCGTAGACTGAGTGGGGTGGGGTTTGAACCCAAGCCTTCTGAAGAGGGAATGTTACGAATGACCTCGCTACTGAAGTCCGCTTTGGACGCCGGCTGTTTTGGCATGACTACCGGACTGGAATATACACCTGGGACTTACGCCGGAGAAGCAGAACTCATCGCTTTGGCTCAGGTCGTTGGAGAACACGACGGCCTGATCATGAGCCATATGCGTAATGAAGACAATGACGCTGTGGATAACTCGCTGCGGGAATTACTGCGCCAGGGGCAATATTGCAACGTGCAGGCTTCGCACCTCAAGGTAGTATACGGACAGGGACCGGAGCGGGCAGAAGAAATTCTGGCACTGCTGGATTCAGCACGACAGGCATCCTCATTTAGTGTGACTGCCGATCTTTACCCCTATACCGCCAGTTATACCGGTATTGGCATCGTCTTCCCCCAATGGGCCAAGCCTCCCAATAATTATGAAGAGGTGAAGCAGGATCGACGAGAAGAACTGTTGACTTTTCTACGACAGAAAATAACCGATCGGAACGGCCCGGAGGCTACTTTATTCGGTACGGCGCCCTTTGCCGGTAAAACCCTGGCTGAAGTCAGTAATGAAATGGAGCACCCTTTTGAAGAAGTATTGCTGGATATTGGCCCAGGCGGAGCTTCCGGAGCTTATTTCGTAATGAATGAACCCTTGCAGGCCAGATTGCTGGAAGATCCCTATGTGATGATCTGTTCGGACGGTAGCCCTACTATGCGACATCCGAGGGGTTATGGTAGTTTTCCGAAGATCATTGAGCAATATGTGGAGGAAGAAGGCCGGTTGACGCTGAATGAAGCAGTGCGAAAGATGACCGGCCTGCCCGCGGAAACCCTGGGACTGAAAAACAGAGGGTTGGTCAAAGCCGGTTACTTTGCGGATCTTTTGATCTTTGATCCTGAAGCGGTTCACGCCCGGGCAACCTTCAGTGAGCCCCATCAGTTGACGGATGGAATGGAATGGGTGATCGTCAATGGGGAAGTTGCATATCAGAATGGTACGGCAGGAGTAAGGAATGGACGGGTACTGCGTAAAGAGTAGATTTTAGGGCGTAG
Source organism: Lewinella sp. (assembly GCA_020436695.1). Taxonomy (GTDB): domain Bacteria; phylum Bacteroidota; class Bacteroidia; order Chitinophagales; family Saprospiraceae; genus Flavilitoribacter. The sequence goes on from JAGQXH010000061.1 coordinate 11,076, forward strand.
GCACAACCCGATTATATTACTGCAACAGAAACGCCCGTAAAGTATCAGTATATTCCTCGGAGGCGTTTAGGTAAGAGAAATGCCCTTTGTCGTGAAAGGTATAAACATACGCTTCCGGGTACAATTCCCTCAATGCTTTACGCAACTCCGGCGTGATCAGCGGATCATTATCCGATTCTATGATCAGTTTGGGAATGCCGATCTGGGCGATGCTGAAATTAGGCTGGAAGTGATCCAGAACCACATCCATCCGGCCGATAAACTGGCTCTTACTCATATAGCCGGAATACTGCTCGTGCAGGTAAGCTTCCACCAACTCACTATTCTCCGAAGCCGGTACAACTACTTCACTTACATTATTCCGGAATTCACGCATGATGATCCACTCCGGAATGTAGGGGATTTTTTTGCGCAGACCCTCATTTTTGGCTTTTAATATATCGTTAGGCGGGAAAGTATTTCCCAGCACCAGCTTGTTGAGTCGCTGGGGATGCTGCTGTAGAAAATATTGGGCAATGTAGCCGCCCATGGAGGTGCCGATGATGGTGACTTTATCAATTCCTTCTCTATCCAGAATGGCTTCCAGACCATGTACAGCTTCCGCCAGTGAATGCACCTCCGGCAGTGTAATACTGATGATACGAAAATCAGCTTTCAGCGCTTCGATCTGTTGCCACCAGATATCATAAGCTCCACCCATCCCGTGCAGGAAAAGCAGGGTATTTGGGCCATTCCCAGTGTTGAGATACGTCCAGTCCGTATCGTCTATCTGTAGCTCTTTAGTCGGGATCTTTCGGAATTCGGCCAGTGATTTTTTAATAGATGCATCTCCCTGATACAATTGGTCGAAGGTTTGTTTATTTACTGGTAGTAGATAAATAATAATGGCGATTACCAATAAGAAGAGGAATATATAACTCAGTATCTTCATAAGATTTCAATCTATTTAGTGATTGCACTCGTATCCTTGAAGATGATGGTCGGTATTCCAGATTTTGACAGTATATGCCATTGACTGACTACATCGATCTTCCCATTGTTTAATAATAATATGATCCCCAACTCCAATTCCTTGTTGGGCATTATTAGGGAAATTTTGTAACCACTGTGTTAAATCGTCAGGAGAAGGAAAGGTGAGTGGTTTCCATGGGGCAATTCCACTTAATGCTTGATAGACTTGTTCCGTATATTTTTGTGCAAATTGTTGACGAAAATTGCTATTTGAAAGCTGACCAATATGATTACCGACTTCAATTATTGAAGTAAAAGGTAAAAGAAAGGAATCTCCTTGATTATACCTGATTTCAAAATCTTGTAAGACGCGGTCTCTATCCTGGTTAAACCCAGGCACATCGAGCACATTCATGAATATGGAAGTATCAACTAACCATATTGTCGGCTTACCTGGCATGTTACAAGTTATTTAATCGATTCAAACCATTTAGAAGCCTGCCTTTTTCTTTCTTCTTCAGTAGGTTGATGTTTTACAAAGTGATCTATAAGACCACGGGTCAGCAGATCTCCAAGAGTATCTTGGGCAATCAATTCCGGATAATGGGGAAGGTCCTCCAGTCTGGTGAGTTTGCTGAAACCGGTCTCCGGATCACGATAACAAAAAACTACTTTTGGGATGGCTTCGTCTGGTAATGCATCTAAAAGGGCGGGATTATGTGTACTAATTAATACAGTAATACTTCTCTCCTTAGCAATTCGGTAAATTGATTTAAGCAATTTATCTGCTCGGCTGGGATGCACACCATTTTCGAATTCTTCTATTATGAGTAAACTATTACTTGGTGCAGATAGAATTGCTGCTGCGTAGGACAGTACCCTTAGTGTCCCATCTGATAAGGAAGATGTATCGTAAAATTGTTCTTTTCCTCCAAAGGTCTCTTTCAATTCCAGCATGACCTCTTCTCTCGGCGTCGATATAAACCCAACATCTGCAATATTCTGTTCGGGCAGGCTGCTAATAAATTGCAATAAATATTTACGGTTTAATGATCTTTCTTCAGAATTCTCTATCAGATCGTAAATTACACTTGATAAATGATCTCCGTTCTCTAATAGTTTTTTTTCCGTTTTATAACTGTATGTTCTCATCTTTTCCGGTACAGGAGCTAGAAACTGAATTCTGGAAAGAAACTTCTCAAATTCATGTGTTCTTTCTGGAATAACTTGCCTGGCTTTTTTATGACCATCTTGGAAACGGGCAGCACTGGCCAATTGCATGAAAATACTCATTTGATCATTACAAATGATAAGTGGTTTCTTTCCTCCTCTACTAAAGTTATTGTATTCTACTTCAATATTCGTATTGATACCTTTGCTCTTGGTTTTGGTTTTATACAAATAGTGATATCCCGGTGGAGTAGAGGGGACAGTATGCATGTTGTAAGAGCTAATTGCCTCATATCCTATATGTAAATCTCCACCTTGACGAATTTCTAATTCGATGGCCAAGTGATTAAATTCTTCTAAATTGAAATTGAGGGTTTCAAAACTTAATCCAGCTTTGTTTATCGTACATTCGAGGGTAAAGCTCTTTTCACCGGACCGGGGAAAATTCTTGATCTTCCCTCGGATAAAATCGTCATTTTGTAACTTTGAAAGCTTTTGTCCCTGCGCCATCCAACTCAAAAAGCGAATAGCCTCCAATGCATTTGTTTTACCTGAGGCATTAGCCCCGATAAGTACTGTTAGTGGAGCCAACTTCAACTCGGCATTCTTATAACTTTTAAAATTCTTGATGCCTACCCTTTCAATCATAAAAAAGCTTTTGATCAAAGATACGCAAATATCCAGTCAATTTTTCTTTGGCTCAGTTTGACGTGTGTATCCCAAATTGCACAAGTTAGACCAGCCGGATTGGATAAATCCGGCTGGACGCGCCGCCAACTTGACGGATTTATCCAATCCGTCAAGTTTTTCAAGGCTATGTGCCGTGCAATTTGGGATACACACCAGTTTGACGAAGGACTACAGAAAATCCTCTCTGATCGGCGAAAAGCTATCTACCAGCCGGGCATAGGGTGTCAGCAGACGGATACAGTGTTGTTTGCCGGAAGGTACAAAGAACATATCTCCAGCCTTTAGGTGCTGTTCCGGCTCATCCTCACAATAGAATATGACTTCACCGGCAGCAATATAAGAGGTCTGTTCATGCGGGTGAGCATGCGGCGGTTCCGGCTTTTCCCAGGGACCATCCGAAAAATCGAGTAATACCGTCATGAGTTGATCCAGGTGAATGATCTTGCGTTGCAGGCCGTCGCGCACCTGTTCGAAAGGGACATCATCAAATTTTAATACCGCCATACTTTGGTCTTTCGGGTAAAGATAGCAAATCCGGCTTTCTACATTGTTCAGTTGATCCCGGAACCTCATGGACGAAAAAATCAGCCGCTGTTGAGCGAAGTAGAACAGCAGAATAGAAACAGATCGGGATAGTGATTAGGGTTGGCCGGGCAGTATTTTCGTCCTTACCGTTAAGTTACCGTTTATAACCTAGAACTAATCTTCTGCAATATGCGTCGATCTCATCGGGTCCTGCCAAATTTCGTATTCTATACCTTCATACTCCCTATTTTGTGTTCGCCTACAAGTAGTTGGGGGCAGGTGCGGCCGGAAGCCGAACGTCCGAATATCATTTTCATACTCACCGATGATCAGCGTTTCGATGCGCTGGGGTACGCGGGCAATACACTGGCACATACGCCGCAAATGGACCGGCTCGCGGAACAGGGCGTTTATTTTTCCCATGCCGTCGTCACTACACCCATCTGTGCAGCCAGCCGGGCCAGTATATTCTCTGGTTTGCATGAGCGTACTCATAAATATAATTTTCAGACCGGTCCTATCCGGTCAGAACATATGGCCACCAGTTATCCCCGGCTATTGCGTGAAGCAGGGTATTTCACCGGTTTCTACGGTAAGTTTGGCGTCAACTATGCCGATAAGGAACAACTGTTCGATCAATTTGAAGTCTATGATCGCAATGGGCAGTATCCGGACTATCGGGGCTATTACTATAAAACCCTCGATGGAGATACTGTTCACCTCACCCGTTACACCGGTGCCAAAGCGCTGGATTTTATTGAACAGGCCCCGGATGATCGACCATTTTGTCTGTCACTCAGCTTTAGTGCCCCTCACGCCCATGACAATGCGCCCGAGCAATACTTCTGGCAGGAAGAAAGCGATCGCCTTTATCAGAATATGGAAATGCCCGGTCCGAAGCTGGGAGATAACCAATATTTTAATGCCTTACCCGAAGCAGTGCGGGAAGGCTTTAATCGCTTACGTTGGACCTGGCGCTACGATACGCCCGAAAAATATCAGCACAGTGTAAAAGGCTATTACCGAATGATCGCCGGTATCGACCGGGAGATCGGTAAGATCCGCCAAAAACTGGAAGAAAAGGGGATGGCCGATAATACCATCATCATTCTCATGGGAGATAACGGGTATTTCCTGGGAGAACGGCAGTTGGCCGGTAAGTGGCTCATGTACGATAACTCGATCCGGGTGCCGCTGATCATCTACGATCCGCACAGCAAACAACACCGGGATCTGAACAATATGGCCCTTAACATCGATGTTCCGGCTACCATCCTGGATATAGCGGGTGTACCTGCACCGGCGGTTTGGCAGGGAAAGAGCCTGTACCCACTGGTGAATGGCCGGGAAAAAGACCTGGATCGGGATACGATACTGATCGAGCATCTGTGGGATTTTGAAAATATCCCGCCCAGTGAAGGAGTGCGAACGGCAGACTGGAAATACTTCCGGTATGTCAATGACCGGTCAATAGAGGAATTGTATAATCTGAAGGACGATCCGCAGGAAATACACAATCTTGCTGCCGACCCTGCCCATCAGGTTTCGTTGACTACCTTTCGTAAGGAACTGGAAACGCTGACCAACCGTTTCGGTGATCCCTTTCTGCCGGAGCCGGAAGGACTGATGGTGGAATATATTCGCGATCCCCGCTTTACAGTAATTAATGATCCTTCGCCGGAATACAGCTGGATCGTTCCGGTGGGGGCGGGGCGGCAAAGTGGTTATCAGGTACTGGTTGCCTCCAGCAGGGAACAGATCGGTTATAATCACGGTGATATCTGGGACAGTGGTCATATACGCAGCGCTCAATCCATTAATATTGAACATAGGGGAACTTCGCTTCAGCCCAACACAACCTATTTCTGGAAAGTACGGATCTGGGATAAAGACAATCGCTTATCAGATTATTCGGCTCCACAGTTATTCCGTACCGGAGACTTTACGGGGATGATCTCCAGCAGCAACTGGTTTGAAGTGGATAAGATCGAGCCGAAAAAGGTGCAGGCAACCGACAAGGGAAGCTATTTTATCGATTTTGGCAAAGCGGCTTTCGGCACTTTGGAACTGACGTATCAGGCTCCTGGCCCGGATTCGCTGATCATACGTCTGGGAGAGAAACTAAAAGACGGCCGCATTGACCGTGATCCGGGTGGTACCATCCGCTTTCAGGAAGTGAAAATGCCGGTGCTGCCGGGGAAAAAACAGTACCGGCTGGAGTTGCCGCCGGTACCCAGGAATACCAGTGGGGCGGCGGTTTTACTGCCCGATACTTTCGGTGTCATTATGCCCTTCCGCTATGCAGAGATCGAACGGGCCCAAACGGCAATTTCCGCAGAAGCGGTTCGGCAACAGGCTTATTTCTATTATTTTGATGAAAGTCAGAGTGATTTCAGTAGTTCGGACACGCTCCTGAACCAGATATGGGAACTCTGCCGCTATAGCATGAAGATGACTTCTTTCACGGGGCTTTATGTTGATGGCGATCGAGAACGTATTCCTTATGAAGCTGATGCCTATATTAACCAGTTGGGGCATTACAGTACTGACCGGGAATACGCAATGGCTAAGCAGACTATCGAATATTTTATGCAACACCCTACCTGGCCTACGGAATGGCTCCTGCATACGGCGCTGCTTTTTTACCAGGATTACTACTATACCGGTGATACGGAACTGATTCGGAAATATTACGATGCACTCAAACATAAAACCCTGATGGCGCTGGCCCGCGAAGACGGCCTGATCAGTTCTCAAACCGATAAAGTGACGGACGAATACATGGGCGAGTTGGGCTTTTCTGATACATCTAATCGTTTGCGGGATATAGTTGACTGGCCACCGGCTCAGAAAGATACCGGATGGAAGCTGTCCACTCCTGAAGGTGAACGGGACGGCCACGAAATGTTGCCCATCAATACCGTTGTCAACAGCTTTTTTTACCGGAACATGGTAATTATGGCTGAGTTTGCGGCCCTGCTTGACCGACCAGACGATCAACTTTATTTTGAATTGATGGCGGCCAAAGTAAAAAAGGCTATAAACGAAAAATTGTTCGACAAGGAAAAAGGCATGTACGTGGATGGCGAAGGTTCCGGGCACGGCTCTGTACACTCCAATATGCTGCCGTTAGCCTTCGGCCTGGTACCGGAGAAATACGAAGCTTCGGTAGCCGATTATGTGCAGTCGCGCGGGATGGGTTGTAGTGTATATGGTGCTCAGTATCTGCTGGAAGGGCTCTACCTGGCTGGTAAAGAACAATATGCACTCGATCTTATGCGCGCAACCGATGACCGTAGCTGGTGGAACATGATCCGGTCCGGTTCCACGGTCACCCTGGAAGCCTGGGATATGAAGTACAAACCCAACCTGGACTGGAATCATGCCTGGGGAGCTGCTCCGGCCAATATCATTCCCCGTTTTCTATGGGGTATGCAGCCGGAAACTCCAGGCTTCGGTATTGTGCGGATCCATCCCCGTATGGGAGATCTTAAAACCAGTTCGATCAAAATACCGACGATCCGGGGGACAATCCAGGCGGAGTATACTTTTATTAATAACCGTCGACAACGTTATGTCATCAATCTGCCGGGAAATACGGTGGCTAACTTCCAACTGGATCTGGGGCCTGAGGATACCGTGGTGCTGAATGGCAAGCCGGCAAATCTGGCATTCGGTTCAGTGCGGTTGGAAGCGGGGGAAAATGTGATAGAGGTGCAGGTTAATTCTTTTTAATGCTTCTTGCTATAGGCCGGTATCTTTTTGACAACACTCCAATCCCGCTTCATATGGTATGGTAATCGCCAGACATTACCCGCCATATCACCAAAGTAAAGTTGCGACTTACTTTTTCGTCCTGGATCACCATCCGCCCAGAAAAACTGAAATGGAGACTGCCCGTTGATCACCTTGCGGACGTAGTTGTTATTGAACCGGCTATTATGGGTGAGGATTTGGGTTTTATTCCAAGATAGACCGCCATCTCTGCTTTCCCATTTTTCAATCTCGCCACCCCCGCCATATTGCTGCGGTCCGTCGGCTGTTGGCGCTACCACGGTCCAGTGATCACCGTCTATCCATAGACTTCCCATATCGTAATTGTGATCCGAAGTAGTGATCGCTGTCGTTTGCCAGCTGCTCCCCGTCCAGTGGCTGACGCGCCATTCGCGGGGACCGTTGGTCGGACCAGGTTCGTGCCCGCCACTGATGAGGTAAAGGCAAACCGGCCTTCCATTACGGTCAAAAGCCAGATCCTTTAAATAGACGTTCTTTCCTTCGGTGCCGTAATCTCTCACCAAAGCGGGGGAGTAAACGTTGGTTACCGGTATTTGAATGGGATGTTGGTCTACGGTTTCCCAACTTTTACCGAAATCCCGGCTTTGCAGATAATACAAATTGGTACGCTGGTCGACATTTCCGTTAGGGTGCCGACTAAAGAAGGTAGCGACTTTGCCATCATGCGCTCCGCTCACCTGATAATGACCGCTCTTTTCCCCCGGTTGGCCAATAATGCCGGCTATCTTTTGATCCTTGGTCCAGTTGCGGCCATCGGTGCTGGTTTCGAAATAGAGTTCGCGGATACCGGTATACTTGGTAAAAAAATGGAAAACCCCCTTCCCTTCTACGTACCAGGGTTGCGGATAGGTCATTTCTTCTTCCGTGATCTGCTCAAATTGCTGAATGTCATATGGCCGAGAACTCCGGTATTTGAAACCTGGTCGGCTCCGACCCCTACCGCTGACGAAGACCCAGAGATAACCTTCCGGATCGATCAGCAGACTTGGATTGTCATGAGGGTCATCTACGCCCATTTTGTCATATACCACCGTCGGTATGGAAACCATTTGGGTAGCATGGTCAAAACTGCCGATCATGCAGAGTAAATGTGTCTTTTTTTTGTTAGTGGTGCCTCCATAAACAAAAAAAGTTTTGTTCACTTCCGGTGCGTACATGGCCAGCGGCTT
>JAGQXH010000620.1 GCA_020436695.1 Lewinella sp.
TGGTGGAGCAGGTATCCACTACGGAAACCCTCGGCATCGATCTGGAAAGAATGGAGCGGGATCGCACTTACTTCCGTTGCTTTGACCAGTTGGGAGAAAAATGTAAACAGATCCTGAGCTGGTATTTCGACAAAGTGCCGATGAAGGATATTGCCGACCGGCTGGAGACTTCCGAATCCTTTATTAAGAAGAAGAAGTTCGAATGTAAAAATAAACTGATCAGCGCTATTCATCAGGACCCGGTATTTAGAGAATTAAAAAACCAGTAAAGTAAAACTATGTCCTCAACCGCAGAAGAATACAATCGCATTGAGCGCTACCTGCAGGGGGCCATGTTGCCCGGGGAATTAGATGAGTTCAACGAAAAGCTTGCTAATGACCCCCAACTGGCCGCTTCCGTCAGCCTGCACCGCGAACTGGCCGAAACCCTGGCCGGAGAAGGTGTGCACCAGTTCCGGCGCGTACTACAACGGGTAGACGCCGAATGGAAGTTCAAATCCGGTGGCAGCTTCTTACGTATTGTGAAAAGCCCTCGTATCCTTGCTATTGCGGCCAGTATGTTGCTGTTGATCGGCTTCTTTGCCTGGCTGGGCCTGCAGGGGCCATCACCTGAAGCCCTGGCAATGGATAGTTTTGAACAATTGCCGCTGGAAACCCAGATGAGCAGTTACGAAGATGAGATCATTCCGCTTCGGAATCAGGCCAGCCAGGCTTATATCGGGAAAGACTATGCAGAAGCGGCCCGTCTGTTCCTGGAACTGGCCCGGCTCGAACCCGCTAATACCAATCATAAACTTTTAGCAGGCATCAGTCAGCTCGGTGCACAGCAGGCCGAAACGGCTATCGGCACCTTGCGCCCCCTGGCCGATGGAAGCGATGAACAGGTAAATATGGAAGCGAGCTGGTATCTGGCACTGGCCTTTCTGCAAGCCGGCGAAACGACTTCCGCCCAAACTTATCTGAATAAAGTGGCGGCCAATCAGGGATTCAATGCGGCAAAAGCGGCTGAATTGCTGAAAGCGCTGGAATAAACACGTTTAGGTGTAACTTTCTGTAGTCTGACCATTATGTAGAAAAACCCTTCCAACATGCGATTTTTCTACCCCCTTTTCCTGTTTTTTCCCTTTGCACTATCAGCACAGAGTACTTTTGATTCTTTAACATTGGTAGCTTCAAAGGTGGTGTATTTCGATTTTGGCAAACATGAACTCCGCCCGGATGCCGATTCTACCCTGCGGGAAGTACAAACTATTTTTGAGCGTTCAGCTCCCTTGAAGATCCACATTACCGCTCACACGGATGCTATCGGTAACGATCAGAATAATCAGGCATTGAGTGACCGGCGGGCAGAAAGTGTGAGAACAGCCCTGGCCGGCTTGGGTATCCCCGATTCGGTGCTGGTCATTGAAACGTTTGGTGAACACCATCCGGTAGCTTCTAATGCTGATGACACCGGTCGCCAGCTCAACCGGCGGGTGACTATTGATCTTTATGAGCCCAAACATATGCGTTTCCTGACGGGCCAGATCAGGGATGAAGAGAGCGGAGAAGGAATTTATGCCGATATTATCCTTCGGGGTAAACAGTTCCGGGATTCTCTGAGTACTGATAGTAGCGGCCACTTTCGGCACGCCGTACCGGATCAGGAGGTGATCGGACTGGATGTGTATGCCAAAGATCACTTTTTTCAAAGCAAACTCTTCAAGGCAACCGACGGTGTCGTGTTGGACCTGAACTTACCGCCAGCCAGAAAGGGAGAATCTGCGGATATAGAGAATCTGTACTTCAAGGGAGATCAGGCAGTACTCTTGCCGAGATCCGAACCGGAGTTGCCCAAAGTATTGCGTTTCATGCAGGTCAACCCCCAACTGAAGATCGAGATTGCCGGGCACATCAATTATCCGAATAGTCCGCCGGTGGAGCAGGATTCCTGGTACTGGCAGTTATCGGTAGCGCGGGCCAAACTGGTATACGACTATCTCCTGAAGAACAATATCGACCCATCCCGCATCAAATACGCCGGCTATGGAAATACGCAGATGCGCTATCCCAAGGCAACTTCGGAGCAGGAACAGGCCCTGAACCGGCGGGTGGAGATCAGGGTGCTTGAGAATTAGCTTTATTTGCGAAACCGAACAACAACACAACAGTTAAAAAAGTTATATTGCAAATTAGTCGTAAGTCGGTAAGTCGTAAGTCTTCAGTCTCTGGTCAACAGACTTACGACTGATGACTTACGACTAACGGACTAATAAAGAATCCCACACCTAACGCAGAACATATGAGCAAAATAACCGTACGCAGCGGCAAAGGAGAGATCACCGTAAAAAAGAGTGCCCAATTCGTAGGAGTAAAGACCAAAGACGATGAGGATATCAAAAATAAAAGTTTTGTTAAGGACGAAGTCATTCCCAGCCTGGGAGGCTTCCAGGTCGTTACACTGGAGCAGGAAGGCGAAACAGTAGACAAGAAGCTGGATGAGGTCAGAGCCCGGGAAGATGTAGCGGTAGGCACCCATGTCTATTATGCCGAAGGCAGTAACAAACCGATGGTCCCTACCGGAGAGATCTTCATTGTTTTTGAGGACAATGTAGGTAAGGAAGAACAGAATGTGGTACTGGAGGAATTCGCATTGGCGCTTTTGGAAAGACGGGATGATACGACCATTGTAGTGAAGGTGACAGAAAATTCACCCAATCCGCTGAAAGTGGCTGCTGCCCTGCAAAAGATATCGTTGGTCAAAATGGCTGAGCCGGACCTGGATATGCCGCTGACCGAATATTTTACCGGCCCCAGTGATGAATTAGTGCCCCACGAATGGCATCTGGAGAATAACGGTTACGTGGTAGATGTGAACTTCCGTCTGCGAAAAGGAGCCGACGCCAAAGTGATCGATGCCTGGCGACGCCTGGGTAATACCGGATCTTCTCAGATCACCGTAGCTATTATTGACAATGGTTTTGATCTTTCCCATCCCGATCTGACCGGTAAGATCATAAAGCCCTACAATGTATGGGATCGGAACACCAACATTCCGCAAGGCAACCCGCAATATACCCATGGTACACCCTGTGCGAGTGTGGCTATCGCCTCTTCCAACGGTCAGGGCATCGTCGGAGCTGCACCTTCGGCCCGTTTCATGCCGGTACATGGTACCTCATTCAGTGTGCGCGATACGGAGGAGATGTTCAATTACTGCATAAAGAATGGAGCTGATGTGATCAGTTGCAGTTGGGGTACCACCGATTCCAATTTCACTCTCAGCCCGCTGAAAGAACAGGTGATCGCTAAAGCTGCCCGTGAAGGTCGCAACGGTAAAGGTTGTGTGATCTGTTTTGCAGCCGGCAATGAAGATTTGAATTACCTGAATTATTATTCGGCCCACCCGGACGTGATCGCGGTTGGGGCTAGTACCAGCCAGGATACTCACGCCAGCTATTCCAACCGGGGCAGCCAGCTCAGTGTGGTAGCGCCCTCTAATGGCGACTGGCCCATTATCGCTGCCCGGGCTTCCTGGGATCAGGGACTGAGTGGGGAGTCCGGCAACTTTAAATTCTGGCGCGACGGCCGCTCCCGTGGAGCTAATTACAAACACTTTGGTGGTACCTCAAGTTCTACGCCGCTGGTAGCCGGTATTTGCGCCCTCATGTTGTCGGCCAACCCGGACCTGACGGCCAAGGAAGTGAAAGAGATCCTGCAAAGCACGGCTGATAAGATCGGCAATTCTTATGACTACACGAATGGTCACTCAGACAAATACGGCTACGGCCGGGTCAACGCCGATAAGGCAGTAGCGGAAGCACTCCGGCGGGCGGAAAAGCCAATACCTGTTCCGGTAGTAGCCGAAACGGTGAGTACCGGCCAGGGACTTTTTCGTTTTGATGTGGAACGTCAGAACGCTTCCGGCTACGGAGTTCAGATCGGCGCTTTTTACGATTATGGAAATGTACTGATCCAGGCGGAAAAACTGCAACGTACTTTCGGGCAGCCGGTGATCGTCAATATTAACGAGCTGAATGGTAAGACGGTATATAAAGTGGTAGTCGGTCATTCCGACAATCGCACGACGATCGGCAACCTGCTCAAGCAGGTGCAGCAAGGGGGATATCCAGGGGCATTTTTGCGCAATTTGGCAGATTTGGCTTAGTGCTGTTTATTGTAGAATTCCGCACAACCTGGAAGTGAGCGGAACAACATTCCGGTAAATTAGCTTATTTTTGAAAAATTCATTTTTCAATTAAAATCATTGAATTTTGAGTGTACTGGACATAAAGAATGATTTACTTCGGTTAGTAGTTGAAACCAATGATGCCCGGTTATTGGAGATGGTACGCCACTATTTTAAGATACTAAAGGAAGAACCGGTATCTCCCGAAGAGATTGATGTTCAGGAGTTACGGATGATTGAGATTGGATTAAAAAACATTGAAGAAGGAAAGATACTATCTCATGAGGAAGCCCGGTCCAGGATCAAAACTTTGTTAAAAACAAAAGCAGAGCATGGCGAAGGCTAGAATATTCTGGTCGGACCTGGCATAACTCTCCTATACAGATATCATTAACTATTTGACGGATCATTATTCCCTGGAAATAGCGGTTCGATTTGATGAAGAACTTGAAGCGCTTCTGAATAAACTTAGGTCTTTCAATGAATTGTGTCCACCTTATGAAAAGCGGCCTGCTTTGAGAAGATGTACTGTTAATGATTATACTTCCCTTTTGTATCGGATTGATGGAAATAGAATCCATCTTATTCCATTTTATGATAATCGAGGAGTTCATACTCATTGAGTAAATGGTGCTCTCACACTTGGTAGTTGGTGGAAGACTAGCTACCTAGGGTTAGCATCTTTTTCACCGACAATTATTACAATTTTTTGGAACTCGAACAAATCATCAACCGGATCTACCCACTTCCGGCTACTTCCCTATCTATCTTTAAGAAAAACGCCCGTTCGGTCTGCTACCCGAAGGGTACCATCCTACTCAAAGCCGGGCGGGTGGAAAATAACGTCTATTTTATCAGAAAAGGTATTGTCAGGGCTTACGTTTACCAGAATGACCATGAGGTCACCTTTTGGTTTGGCCGGGAAGGGGAGGCCGTTATATCCATGAAGAGTTACATCGATAGTGAGCCGGGCTACGAAGACATTGAATTACTGGAAGACTGTGAGCTTTATAGTCTGACATCCGAAGACCTGCACCGTCTATATGAGCAGAACATTCACATCGCCAACTGGGGCCGGAAATTTGCCGAGAAAGAATTGTTA
>JAGQXH010000621.1 GCA_020436695.1 Lewinella sp.
TCACCTCAACTATTTACTTTTTGTGAAGATGTGTTATCTTTGCATTCGCTTTTGAAAAATGGTGGGCATAGCTCAGTTGGTTAGAGCGCTGGATTGTGGTTCCAGAGGTCGCCGGTTCAAATCCGGTTGTCCACCCTCAACAAGATTTTCAGCCTTTTGTAGCGGCTCCAATACTTCTAACCGCTCGCAATTGTCTGATATCGTTACGATTGAAGTTATTAAAGAGTTCAGCCTTCGGGTTCGAACTCTTTCGTTTTTTATACTGAAGCCTTCCGGGAACAGCGCCTTAAGGATCCGGCGCTTCTGTTCGTAGTCTGCCTGGCGATAAATACCACTGATGCTTTCCAGTACTTCCGCTACCTGCAATCGTAATGCGAGCTCCTCCTGTAAGCTGTAATCGAGTTTGCTTCTGCGGGCGGAAGCCTTGGCTAATTCGATACGGAAGCGATTAGACAGCTCGTTAAAATCAGCAGCAGCGATCAGATCGTCCGCATAGTCCTCCCCTATTTTCTTAAGGCGATCCTCCAACCGACCGATCTCCCGGTCCAGTTTCCGGATCTCCTGTTCGTCGGCCTGACTTTGTTCTTTCAGATAGACGCGGATCTCCCGCTTTAGATCCTTCATGAACAACGAATCCGGCGTCATTTCCTTTATGGCCATATCCACTACCCTATGGGCATCCAGGGCGTTGATGCGGCTGGTGTTTTGCTGTACCCGCTCGTAGTAATAGTAGGTCTTCCCGCTTTTCTTCCGCACCTGGTAGGCCGACAGGTTCTGCCCGGATACATGGCACTTCAACACCCCTTTCAAAAAGAAGAAATTCTCCTGGCCGGCCAGCTTGCCCTTATTGCCAAATTGCCTTGGATTTTGTTCCTGATATCCGCGCTCCTGGATCCGGTCGTATAGTTCTTCGCTGATCAGCGGCTCGTGGGTGCATTTTACCCGGCGGGAAGGATTGCTCCGGTACGGTTTAAGGATCATGTAACCGGCGTAAATGGTATTGGCGAACATCGCAAAAAAAGCAGACCGCTTGACACCTAATTGCTCGCTGTGCTGCCGAAAGAGATCCTGCTTGGTGCAATGCCCGTCGGCGTATAAGCGGAAGATCTTTCGTACTACCGGAGCGTTTCCATCCGGCACCAGGCGCTTTTCCCGTTTGCCATTGCGCTGAATCCGGTTGCTCACCTCTCGCACGTAGCCCGGCGGGCATTTCCCGGTAAAGATGCCGGCGCTATTGGCCGCATAGATACCGTCTTTCGTCCGCTCCCCTATCTTAAGGCTTTCCACCTGGGCGAGCCCGAACTGGATCGATAGAAAGATCGGCCAGCTCGTACTGGCGTGATCTACCCAGTTATCCGGGCAGTTGATCTCGATGCCGATCTCGGCGAAGCGCTTAATGAGGATGAAGGCCTCCCCTACATCGCGGCCCAGGCGATCCCAGCGGTAAACCAGCATGTACTTCAACACGCCCCGGGCCTCACTGTAGATCTCGTAAATGGCGTTGAGCTGTTCCCGGTCGAAAGTGCGCCCGCTCACCGTATCACTATAGGTGCCCAGAAAAGTCCAGTCCCGGACCTTCTGGTGGCCTTTTAGCCCAGCTAACTGATAATCGTGGGAAAAGCCTTTCTGCTGCTCTTCCGTCGAACAGCGGGTATAGATGATATAGGTGATCGGTGTCTTCATAAAAAGCGTTCCGTCAATTCTTTTCCGTGATCAAAATAGCCTTTTGTTTTGGAATCGTACAAATGGCCGCAGCTAATGCTTTTATTAATTGTATGCGATCTTTGTCTTTTGCTTGATTCATAAGCAGCTTACCATTTTGATAGTGTCATAATTACGTATTCATCCTTGGTTCCGATATCGCCCAACGGCCCACCCTTCAAAAGGTATTCAACCCCCCGCTGCCCGTAGTCTACTTACACGCTCGCCGGAGGTTGTAGCTCCGGCGTAATATAAATACTGCGTCACTCTGTTTCTAGCGGTGGTGTCACAGTTTTTCTAATGGCCATGTTCCGCTCACATACTTCACCAAGCGATATGGATGGGAGATTTCAGAAAGCCTGGTAACGGAGGCGATCCTTATCACTACTCAAAATTTAGGAATGGAATTGGGTATTGATTTGGAAAATAGCGATATTTCCATGGAAGATTACCAAGCTTTGGTACAGGAAGCAGCGGAAAAATTCGGGAAATACCAGCAATATCGATTGCCGGTTTTGTAGCCGGGAACCTTTTCCTGTTTCACCTGTACCTCAAAGCTCAAGGTATTTTTGTTGCCTGGACAAACCTTCAAAATCGGGCAAACCTGTGGTGATGAAAAATCCAGATATGGCTCCAGTTTACCCGAACAGGGATTAAAGTTTTTCAAGGGGGTGGAAGGTTTTGTATACACTTTTGTGTAAAATAAGAAAAGGAGCCATGAAAATTAATTCATAACTCCTTGATAATCAGTGTCGGGGTAGCAGGATTCGAACCTGCGGCCCCCTGCTCCCAAAGCAGGTGCGCTAACCGGACTGCGCTACACCCCGTACTCATATTAAAGAAAAAATGTTTGGTTGTAAGAGCGGCCAATCCTCCCCCTCGGGAAGTTTGAGAGGCATACGGTCCTCCAACCAAACATTTTTCGGCTGTGGGCAAGCCCATTATATCTCAGAAACGTGGGTGCGAACCGAACACGAGTAAACTCATAATCCGGTGAAAAGACACCCACTCCATCACTGAAACCTGTCTAAAAATAGCCAGGATCCATTAGCTTGCGGTGGAGGCGGGATTCGAACCCGCGGTACCCCTTTCAGAGTACGTCGGTTTAGCAAACCGGTGGTTTCAGCCACTCACCCACTCCACCAGAGTGGTCAAATTGCGCTGAATTTCAGGGCTATCTTTAGGCCCTTTCAAAAGCGAATGCAAATGTAAGTATCTCTCCCCTTAAGCACAAGCCTTTTACTGATTTTTTTCTCTGAATGTCAACAAATGTAAAAATCGTACTCGCAAGTCTTTCAGATATAGCACTTGGGAAAAACAAGGGGCGAATCCTTGTCTTCCTATAATTTTCCAGGCGAGATTGTGTTCTCAAAAAAAAGAGACGGAAAAAATATATCCGGCGCTCTGAGGCTATTTATATATCTTATTTAAGTCATTTCATTTTATCGACTTTTTAAACCCAAACTTACATGCAAAAACTACTTTCGCTGCGCATGTTTCTAGTGCTCGGCTTTTCACTCGTAGCCCAGTTGCGGTTCACCAGACCTTATACTGGATAATCATTACGCGGTGCGCATGATCACTTATCATTCAAACTCATCCGGATCTTTTTCTCCAGTTCCACCACCGTATCCTTGAAGATGGCATCCGTTTCCATGAGGTCCTGCACGGTTTTGCAGGAGTAAATGACGGTACTGTGATCCCGGCCGCCGAAAGTCTCGCCGATAGCTTTCAGGGATTTGTCGGTCAGATTCTTGGCCAGATACATGGAGAGTTGACGGGCGATCACTACCTGTCGTTTACGGGTTTTGCCCTGTAGTTTTTCCACGGCTACACTGAAATGCTCAGCGACCAGTTTCTGGATGAATTCCACAGTGATCTCCTTATTGATCTCGGTCACAAAATTCTTAACCACCATCTTGGCCAGATCCACGTCGATCTCGCGGCGATTGAGGGAGGACTGAGCGATCAGGGAAACCAGCACGCCTTCCAGTTCGCGGATGTTATTTTTGATGTTGTAGCAGATGAATTCGGTGACATCCTGCGAGATCTCCACTCCTTCCCGGTTCATTTTGGCTTCCAGAATGGCCATACGCGTTTCCAGGTCCGGTGCCTGCAGATCGGCGGAAAGGCCCCACTTAAAGCGGGAGATCAGACGTTCTTCCATACCGTCCAGGTCTTTGGGAGCCCGGTCGGAGGTCAGAATGATCTGACGGTTATTTTGATGCAGCTGATTGAAGATATGGAAAAAGATCTCCTGGGTCTTCTGCTTGTTGGCCAGGAATTGAATATCGTCTACGATCAGTACATCAACCAGTTGGTAGAAGTTGACGAAATCGTTAACGGCATTGTTCTTGATCGACTGAATGATCTGATTGGTAAATTTCTCGGAAGAAACATACAGTACCGTTTTATTGGGGAAGCGCTCGAGTACTTCATTACCTACAGCATGCGCCAGGTGGGTTTTGCCCAATCCCACATCTCCGAAGATCACCAGCGGATTAAAGGAAGTACCACCCGGATTTTTGGCAATGGCCTGACCGGCAGAACGCGCCAGACGATTACAGTCTCCTTCGATGTATGTCGCAAAAGTATAATTGGCGTTCAGTTGAGGATCGATCTTCAGCTTTTTGATGCCGGGGATAACAAAAGGGTTTTTGATATTGCCCATATCGATCATACCGGGGCCGAGATGGTCCTCATTAGATTTTTCTTCACTACCGGGTTTAGCTTTCGGTCCGTGACCGTTGCCATTTCCATTACTAGACATAAGTATCTGATACTCCAGGCGACCATGATCACCCAGTTCTTTGCGAATGGTCATCTTCAATAGACTCACATAATGCTCTTCCAGCCACTCATAGAAAAATTTGTTGGGGACCTGTATGGTAAGTGCCTGATCCTGCAAGCGCACCGGTTTAATAGGTTCGAACCATGTTCTGAAACTCTGAGTCGGAACATTCTTGCGAATTGTTTGCAGACAATTATCCCATACGGTAGCGTAATCCATTACCATTCCAAAACGCATTAAAAGTTAACACAATCGCGCCGTGGGGCACAATTCCAATAAATTAAGACAAAGAGTATCAGTAAGTTAGGATTTGAAGCAAGTCAGTCACGACTATAGTAGATGAGTTGTTATCCTACCTCATTGTGTCGTTATTTGCTATCACCTTGAGTTCCGAGGGAATACAAAGTTGAGAAAAAAATGCTAAACGGGCCGTGCCTGAAAGGACTTTTTTTGAAATTTTTTTTTGCCTAATACGTATCTCATTTGCTAGTAAAATATAGCCGTAAATTAGTGGAACGGCGGGCTGAAAAATAACGGTGTGATGTTAAAATTTACTACGTTTTGCACAAATTTTAAAAATCTGAACGTGCATTATAGTTACCAACAAAATTGACTAACCCAATAATGAAAGAACGCTTTCACAAACGCACGATCCGATGCTACATGGTTCCTTGTCTCAGGGCTGTCATTTCAATGAAACAATAGAACCTTAGTCATATTCCATAATCGGCCTGACAGTATACTTATATCGCCCCTACCCTTGCACTACA
>JAGQXH010000622.1 GCA_020436695.1 Lewinella sp.
ACTGGCAGGAAGGAGGCATGATCCGCCTGGAGGCAGGTACTCATAAGGTATCACTGCATGATCTTACCGGATTTGACGGCCGATGCGATGCGATCGTTTTGACTACCGATGGGAAGTTCCGGCCCCCTAATCAACTGGAAGCCTTAACCGCCTTTCGGCGCAATCAGCTTAAGCTGAGCGGTGGACCTGAGGACGCCGGACAATATGATCTGGTAGTGGTAGGCGGTGGCATTGCCGGAATCTGCACCGCAGTGAGTGCAGCCCGATTGGGCAGTAAGGTGGCCCTCATCCAGAACCGGCCGGTACTGGGCGGCAACAACAGCTCAGAAGTACGGGTAGGGCTTTCCGGACTGATCTACCAAAAACCCTACGTTAATCTGGGATCGCTGGTGGATGAGATCGGTGGCGTCGGCCACTGGACCCTTTGGGAAGCCCAGCAGGATCCCAATTCGGAACGGAGTCAGAAGATCCTGGAAATCATCAGAGCACATCCGGAAAAGAAAGAACACAATGCCGGACCGGCAGGAAACTACGCCGATGATAAAAAATTGAAGATCGTTTCAGCCGAAGAAAACCTTGATCTTTTTCTCAACACCCATGTATTTGCCGCCGAAACTTCCGGCAACCGCATCACGGCCGTTACCGGTCGCAGCATCATTGACGGGAAGGAATTCCGCTTCGAAGGCCGGCTGTTTGCCGACTGCACGGGAGACGGCACCCTCGGCTATCTGGCCGGAGCCGATTTTCGCGTCGGCCGGGAGTCCAAAACGGAGACCGGGGAGCCGCGCGCACCGGAAGAAGCGGATCAATTAGTGATGGGAACCTCTGTGCAGTGGAATTCAATTGAGGAGACCGGCAGCAGCACTTTTCCCGATACCCGGGACTGGGCAGTGACTTTCAATGAACAAACCGCCATTGCCACCAATAAAGGCGACTGGGACTGGGAAACCGGAGCCCGTCGCGATCAGGTGGAAGAAATAGAAATGATCCGCGATTACGGTCTGCGGGTAGCCTACGGTAATTGGGATTTTTTGAAGAACCACAGCAGCCGGAAGAACCAATTTGCGAATCGCCGCCTGAGTTGGGTAGCCTATATCGGCGGCAAACGAGAGTCCAGAAGATTGCTCGGTGATGTCATTCTGAAAGAACAGGACATCCTGGAAAACCGGGCATTTCCCGACGGCACTTTTACTACCACCTGGGGCGTGGATCTTCATTTCCCGATTACCAAAAACGGCTTTACCGGAGAGCCTTTTTTATCCAGAGCGGATATTCAGCCCATACAACCCTATCAGGTACCCTACCGGTGCCTATATTCCCGGAATGTAAGTAATCTGTTCATGGCCGGGCGCAATATCAGCGTCACCCATGTGGCCCTGGGCACCATCCGTGTACAACGCACTACCGGCATGATGGGGGAAGTGATCGGCATGGCGGCATCCATCTGTAAGAAAGAGAGCACTACTCCCAGAGGAGTATTCGAGCATCATTTTCCGAAATTGGTGGGACTGATGGAGAAAGGGATCGGCCATCCGGACTGGGGAACGGCTCCCGGAGCAGAGATGCCGAAGAATTAGGTTTTGAATGTGTTAGTGTGTTCAGGTGTTCGAGTATTTGGGTGCTCAGGTGTTAAGTTAGCTAGTGAAAATCGACCTATTGCCCGTGCTTTATCTGGGAAGTCAGCAATTCTCTATTTGGGATTTGAATAAAGAAATAAGCGCCAAAAGCCAAACGATACAATTACAAACAAAACCAAACATGTTCTCTTATTGGATACTGACGCTTTTTGCTGCCATTAGCAGCTTTACTGCGACGAGTGTGATCAATGCCGCGCCGCAGCAAGCTGCATTTCAGTATCTAACCGCTGATTCCGTCCTGTTGGATGTGTATGAATACAATGATCGACATGGTTTATTGGAAGGTTATCGGGCTCACATTCTTAGCCCGGTCTGTGAAGACGGACTTTGTTATGAAGCAGAACTGGACTTTGAGTGGGACATCATCGGCAAATTCATCCGTTTTCGGGTAGATCCGGATAAGTCGCTGACCAAGCTGGATCATGTACCATTCACCCAGGAAGATTACGACAAGCTTGAAAAAATCCTCCTGACGGAAAGCCCGTCCTTCATCCATCTCCGGAGAGGTGAATTGGTAATTCCTCACGATACAGCAGGAGAAGGAGAAGTAGATGCTATGACGGGCGCCACAGTGAAAGCGGTAAAAAAAGACATGGTGGAGGGAGCGATCTATACCTGCTACACGCTATGGCATATCGCTAATGGCGGAATTCGTTTCAACATACAGCAACACAGCCGGCAAAAGCTGGATGAACCATTGATCAGAAAACTGCTGGCCCGGAACGAATCAGGTACCAGTTACTTTGTAGTGGAAAATATGTCGCCGGCCTACTTTGACGTATTCCTGGATGAGCTTTTAACCATGGCCGGCACCTACGACGCCTTTTTCCTGGAACGAATGATCCACCGAATTCCCAATGAACTGTTGGGAACTGCCTCCGTTCAAAACTTTTTCCGGCAGCATTTTCATCGATTGTTACCTGCTTCGCAGGAAGAACTGATCATTAGATGGGAAGTCACAAAACAACTTGATCCTTCTACCCTGCTGTTCTTAACCGAACAGTTCAAGCCCCAGGACGCAGAATACAATCATCGGATCATCAAATTGATAGCCGAACAGGATCCGTCCGATAAGCCTGAGATCTTAAAACAAATGGTCACCGTACTATGTGAGCGGGAAATAGCCGTCCCGCCCGAATCAATAATCCTGTTAGATGGGCTGGCCGAACAGGATCGCAGCCTCAGAAAAATACTTAAACCACTTAAAAAGCAGTGACGCCGTGTCACCGTGCGTTTGATAAAAGAAAAATCTATGAAAAAGATCATGCTAAGCTTTTCATTTTCCCTCCTGCTGATCATGAGCCTGTCGGCTCAGACCGATCTGCTGATCGAAGCGGAAAGCTTTCCGGATAAAGGCGGTTGGGTGGTCGACCCCCAGTTTGTGGAGCAAATGGGATCGCCCTATCTGATGGCCCATGGCCTGGGTAAACCCGTTGACAATGCCGTAACCAGTGTAAAGATCCCTAAAAAAGGTACTTATAAAGTCTGGGTAAGAACCAAGAACTGGGCCCCCGGTAAGTGGGACCCGCCCGGGCAATTCCAGGTACTGATCAACGGTGTAGCCTTGGAAAACAAGCTGGGACTCACCCCGGGCTGGGGCTGGGAACTGGCCGGTGAGGCGAAGCTCAAAGCCAAAGTAACGCAAATTGCCCTGTCAGATCTAACGGGTTTTAATGGCCGCTGCGATGCGGTTTATCTTACCCAATCGGATGACAGGCCACCTGTGGGCGGTGAAAAACTGGCGGTCTGGCGCATGGAGAAATTTCAGGAACCGCTGGGGCCCGAAACCACCAGAACTTTTGACCTGGTCATTACCGGCGGCGGAATTGCCGGCTGTGCAGCGGCCATTGCGGCGGCAGAAGAAGGCCTTGACGTAGCCCTCATCCACGACCGGCCCTTGCTGGGCGGTAACGCAAGCAGCGAGATACGCGTGCACACCCTGGGGATCTACGGCAAGTTCGAGCGCATCCTGAAAAAGATCGATACCGAACACTACCCAAACGGATCGCCGCAGGCCAAACTGGATCAGGAAAAGCGAGATGCCAACGTCAAAAGTTACGACAATATCCACCTCTTCCTGAACTGGCGGGCCTATGATGCCAAAGCCGTAAATGGCGTAATCCAGTACGTGGATGCCCGTGAAACCGCCACCGGGGAACGCATCCGTTTTAAAGCCCCGCTTTTTGTGGATTCCACCGGCGACGGCTGGATCGGCTACTGGTCGGGGGCGGAATACTCTTACGGACGGGAAAGTGTACACAAATATGGCGAGGCCTGGGATGAATGGGGCGAGCTTTGGAGCCCCGAGGAAGCCGATAATTTTGTGATGGGTTCCTCCATTCTCTGGCAGACTAAAATCGCAGACCTGCCCAAGTCATTCCCGGATGTACCCTGGGCACTACCGGTAGCTCAGGAGCACGAGGCTACGGCCGGCGAATGGTACTGGGAGTTCTCCCGGAATGATCTGAACCAGATCGAGGACGGGGAAGAGATACGCGATCACGTATTGAAAGCGATCTTCGGTTCCTTTTCTAATGCCAAGCAGGTGGCCGGAAATGAAAATTACCAACTGACCTGGGTATCCTATCTGCTGGGCAAAAGGGAATCCCGGCGGCTGGTGGGCGATCATATCTTTACGTTTAAAGACGTGACGGAGGATGCCCGTTTCCCGGATTCGGTCGTGCAGGAAATACGCGAGATCGATGTGCATTTCCAGCAAAACCTGCAGGATGAAAGCAAACCGGATTTCCTGTCCAAGGCCCTATTCTATAAAACCGATAAATATTACATCCCCTACCGCAGTCTATACTCCCGCAATGTCAATAATCTGTTTATGGCGGGCCGCTGTTTCAGTTGCTCGCACGTCGGTCTGGGTGGTCCGCGCGTCATGCGGACCACCGGACAGATGGGAGCTGCCGTCGGTTTTGCAGCCTCACTTTGCAAAAAGTACGGGGTAAATCCGAGAGCCATCTACACCGATTATCTGAAAGAATACATGCAGCTTATTGAAGGCCAGCAGTGGAGAACGCCCTAAGCGCAAGACCTGGCAGATTTAACCAATCTGCCAGGTCTAAGAAGCTGTTTGAATAGCACATTCAACGACAATATGAGACTATTCATAAGTATTTGCAGTTTACTACTTGCGGTACAGCTGTTCCTTGCCTACCGTACTTCCTCGGAAGTGAACAGAAACCACCCCATGTTCTGCACTTTACCCTCTATCTGGGAGCAGGTAAGTAAAGAAACACAGATCGGCACCTTTTCCAACAAAGACACCCTGCTGGAGCACGAATTGTATGTACTTTCCGACAGCAGCGATCAACCATTGCTGTTCTACGCCGATATTCTAACACCGGTCTGCATCGACGGCATCTGCAAGCCGGTTTACATCGAGCTTTACTGGGACCTCACGGGTCAATACGCCGGTTTTGGTATCTACCCGGATAAACCCCTGACCAAATTTGACCACGAGGAATTCAGCCCGGAAGATTATCAGAAAATGGATCGTTTGCTGGCGGATAACAACTCGGTACTCCGTCGCCAGGAATTATCGGACCTGTTTGACGAAGAAGCCGATCTCGAAAAGAAGATCGAATATCAGGGCGTTGAACTGGATGCGGTCA
>JAGQXH010000623.1 GCA_020436695.1 Lewinella sp.
GGAGGCATGAACCGGCGCAAAGCGGGCGAAGATTTTTATTTCCTGCATAAGTTCACGGCCCTGGGGCATTTCGGGCAGATCAAAACCACCACGGTAATTCCGTCGCCCAGAGCTTCTCACCGCGTTCCGTTTGGGACAGGACGTGCCGTCAGTAAATTATTGGAAACAGGACAGCAGGCAGATACCTATGCGCCGGAAAGTTTTGTGATACTTCGACCGTTCATCCGGCAGATCAATCAATACCATCGGGAAGATTATCAACCAGAGTTTCATCCGGGTTTACTACATTTTCTGGAATCGATGAACTGGCAGGAAAAAATAGCAGAGATCCGGCAACACACCGCAGGGCTCCCGGCTTTTCGTAAGCGATTCTTTCGCTGGTTCGATGCCTTTCTGTTGATGAAATATGTTCACTTCATGCGTGATCATTACTACCCGAATGTGCCGGTCAAAGAAGCAGTCGACTGGCTGACATCCGTATCCGGCTATCGCACAGAGCAGGGAACTTCGGCCCGGGATCTTTTGTTGCTTTGGCGGAATATTGATATCACCTAATACCACCTTATGAGAAAGATAGCTTACCACGTTGCTACCAGTTTAGACCATTACATTGCCCAGGAGGACGGTTCTGCAAATGGTTTTCTTCCGGAAGGAGATCACGTAACCGAATATCTGGCCAGTCTACAGGAATATGATACCGTCATTATGGGAAGGCGCACCTATGAGTTTGGTTATCAGTATGGTATCCAGCCTGGGCAACCGGCTTACCCCCATATGCAACACTACCTGTTTTCGCAAAGCCTGAAGTTTGAAGATCCTTCGCCTCAGGTGCAGGTCATTGCGGAAGATCAGCTGAATTTTATCCGATCCCTGAAAGATGGAGAAGGGACGACAATCTATCTGTGCGGCGGCGGGGCATTTGCCGGATGGCTGCTGGATAATGAATTGATCGATGAGCTGAAGATCAAACTGAATCCGGTAATATTTGGCAGTGGTATCCCTTTATTCGGGCAGAACCGAAAAGCAGTAGATTTGAAACTCACCGCCTCTAAAACTTATAGATCCGGTGTCTTATTGCTGACTTATGATGTGATCTACCTCTGACGGGGTACCGGCCAGTTGCTCTACCAGGGACATCAATTTTTCAATGGTGACGTGCTCCATGATCACGATCTTGTACCAATTGGGTTGGGCGTGATTGTCGGGGATTAGTCCGAATACTTCCACCGTTTCCGGCCGGATGAAGGTACTGCCAATGGTGATGATATTGGAGCCTGGGTGCCGGTAATAACTGATGCCGAGCTGAGCCAGTTGCCGGCACATCCACTCGGATCGTTTTTGCAGAATGTAGATCTTTTCCTGCCAGGAGTAAGGGCCATGTTTGGACAGGATCATCCAGACGGCCACTGCATTAGCTCCTGAACGGCTGCCGATCAGAGTATAGTCTTCTCCCTCGATATAACTGGCTTCTTTGGTGTTGGCGAAGTGGATCAGCCCTTTACGGATGATGAAAATACCGGTACCGTAGGGCGCCTGTGCCATCTTGTGGGCATCCAGTGTGAAGGAGCTAATGTCCGGATTTTGAAAGGAATGACGGTCGAACTCATCCGTGAAGGGATAATAAAAACCGCCGTAAGCGCCGTCTACATGCAGGCGGAACGGACAACCGGCGTCTTTTAATGTTGCTACCAATACATCTACATCATCCACCGAACCGAACATGGTAGTCATCATATTGGCCACTACGATAAAGTAGCGTTTCCCCTTTTGCTGCTGCTCCTGTATCGTATTTCGTACAGCTTCGGGCAGGATCTTTCGACTCGTCTTTTCTACCGGTATCTTGGCGATATCCAGTATCAACACATTACCCGCCTTATCCATGGAGTAGTGTGAGTCCTGACTGCAAAGCAGTACGACCTCGCTGAGTTTGGCATGGCATTCACGCAGGAAATAATTGCGATAGATCCAGATGGCCTGCAAGTTGGCTTCCGTGCCTCCGCTGGCTACATATCCGTCATAGGTGTCCGGATCGGCTTGCAGGATATCCACGGCACAGATGTCGATAACCTCTCTTTCCAATTGTTGCGTGCCCTGGAAAAACCTTTCGGAAGTACCCAGCGTATGACAACCAATATGATTGGGATTCTGGACGAGCGTAGATACGAACGGCATATCCTTAAGAAAGGCAGCATCCGGAGAGAATACCTTTTCATCTAAATGAGAGGCGGGAACACCCAATATGTTGTGTTCCCGGAAGTCAATATTTTTGTCTAGTGCCTGAAATACCCGTTCCTTGATCTGTTTTTCAGATCTTTTGACCCAGTACTTTTTCATCAATCTTTATTGGTTGGGCTGAGGTGTATTTTAAAGATAAATTACTGTTGGCCTGGGGAATTGGGGTTTGGAAATCGTTCGCTTAAACCATTTCTTCCAGATCAACCGCCGGTTGTTCTTTCATAGTATGCAGATCAGACAATTTATACATGATGATACACACTGCAACGGCGGCAATACAAGGACCGGCAACGGTGCCTACCAGCGGGATCAGCAACATGATAGAGAAGAACAGGCCCAGCGCCATGACTACTCCCAGGTATTGCCAGCTGTAAGCAACGCTTTCCTTGATGCTGAGGCCGAATTGCTCATTGTAATTATCCACTACGGCGAAACCGAGGAAATAACACTGAACGGCCAATACCAGTACAGGTTTGAGAAAACCAATGAAGCCGAAAATACCGAAGAATACGCTCAGCATGGTCACGACGATCATCTCCAGTATCCAAGACCGAAAGGCGACTTTGATCATGCGGATCTGGGCATCGACAAAGTCTTTCCACTCGGCTTTAGATTCCTTGCCGGTCAGTATCTCCAGAGTGCGTCGGGCAAAGTGAAAAACGACGACCTCCAGCAACACCAGCATAATGTATTTGGAACTGGTAGAAAAAAGCAAATCATAACTGCCGCGGGCCATATCCTTTGCCATCACGCCCATACTCGCCAAAGCGGTGCCGGCACTGTCAGATTGGAACAGACGCTGTACCCAGTTGATAAATATCGACAGGAATTTCAAACCACCCAGCAACGCCATTACAATAAAGATGCGGGCCACCCATCCATAGGAAAGCATGCCCTTCCAAATCTTTTGTTCACGAATGAAAGCGATGGTGCGTGGCAGGATTGCCAGAGAAAATCCAAATTGCCGGGTATAAACTTTTAGCGGTCTTAGTTGCATAGAAAAAGGTGAATTGACCATCATGATCGTCGGGTATCTGTTTGTGAGTTTCAGGTATTCAACGGATTGCTAAAAAAGGCGTTTCACCTGAAGCTGCCACAAAATATAGATCAGTGACCGTTTTTCTTAGATTAATACCGGATCATCCGGTGAATCAGTTGCATGCGGATCCAAGTTACTTCCGTAAGATACACAGATTTTTTTGAAAAGTGGCTGTCGCAGGATTCGGTAGTGTGTATAACAAATTGCATAAATCTTCCTCCCCCTGCACCCCCTCCCGAGGGGGACAATCCCTACAAAAGTTGGTAAACTTGAAATCTATTATTTCCAAACCGCCGAATGGGTATGTGCTCCACATGGAGAGCTGTCCGCGCTGCGTGTGCTTATGCCTGTGGCATAAAGAGCGTGAGCAATAAAGGGGAATTCGCAAACTTCACGCAGCAAAAGTGCAATTTGTTATACATACGATCCAGTAAATAGCAGCAGTTTTTAATATAATGGAGTGTGGAAATATCTTTCCGAATTTGAATAGTGTGGAGAATTTTTTCTTCACGGCCCAACCCTTTGACTCTGGGAGAACGTCTAATATGCTACCAAACGGAATGGAGTATATTAAGACTCAATCTAAACCCTCCTGTATACCCAAAAACCAAATGCCCCTCGTGGTGCCATGAACATGCTAGTCAATTAATTGAGAAGTCCACCAGCTGCGTGGGCTTTTTTTATGAGACACATTAAAAAAAATCTTAAAAAAATGTTATCGCATAGGGGATGTTATTCCCTGCTGCATCTTAATGCTGAAACACCGAAATTTTAGAAAAAAGGACCGGATTGTGACAAGCTAACCGGCCGAAACCACCCGACTGTATTATGAAAACAATCTACTTGCTCAGCATATTGCTGGGCATGGGCTGGGCTATGCATGCCCAGTCCTCATCACCCCCGAACCACTCGATCAGTCCTCAATTTACCCTCAGCGGCTTTATCCGCGATGCCGATAACGGCGAAACGCTCTTATACGCGAGTGTGCAGGATGAGGCCACAGGAAATGGTACCACTACCAATCTTTACGGATTTTATTCGCTTACCCTGCCGGCCGGAACCAGGAAGATCATCTTCAGCTATGTCGGATATCGACCCTCTGAGATAGAGATCCATCTCGATCTGGACCGGGAGTTGAACGTGACGCTGGAAACGGCCGGCGAAACGCTGCAGGAAGTAGTGGTGGAGGCCCGGGCAGCCGATGAAGCGGTGCAGGAAGTGCGTATGAGCCGGCTCGATGTACCGGTGACCGACATTAAAAAACTGCCTTCCCTACTCGGAGAACCGGACATTATTAAAATGGTGCAGACCTTACCCGGAGTAACCAGTGCCGGAGAGGGAACGTCCAGTTTTTATGTGCGTGGAGGCAGCGCCGATCAAAATCTGATCCTGATCGATGAAGCACCGGTGTATGAAGTGTCGCATTTTTTCGGGCTGTATTCCGTATTCAATTCGGATATCATTAAAAGTGCAGAGCTGTATAAGGGAGGCATACCGGCTAAATACGGTGGTCGTCTGAGCTCACTGCTGGAAGTAACTACCCGCGACGGGAACAGCCGGCAGTTGAGTGGTAGCGGAGGTATTGGGCTGTTGGCAGCCAAGGCCAGTCTGGAAGGCCCCATTGGGTCGGAAAAAGCTTCCTTTATTGTCTCAGGGCGGCGCTCCTATGCGGATATATTCATGAAGTTGTCGGAAGATCTGAAGGATAATGCTATGTCATTTCATGATCTCAACGCTAAGGTCAGTTGGAAACCCAACCAAAATAACCGGCTTTTTCTGGCGGCTTATTCCGGGCGCGATGCCTGGAACTTCGCTGACAACTTCGGCATAGACTGGGGAAACACAACTGCTACTTTGCGCTGGAACCATCTATTCAGTGATCGGCTGTTCTCCAACCTGAGCCTGGTATACAGCAATTTCGATTACAAACTGGAAGATAGCGGCGGAGTAGATGCCTTCACCTGGAAGGCCAATCAGG
>JAGQXH010000624.1 GCA_020436695.1 Lewinella sp.
GGATCACAACGCCCTTGTTCCGGCGTTGGGCCAGCCGGAGGATGTTCATATCCTGCGCCTCCACGCCCGTTTGGGCATCGACCAGAATGAGACAGACATCGGCTTCCTCCACGGCTTTGATGGCACGCATGACGGAGTAGAATTCCAGATTTTCGTGCACCTTGGCTTTTTTGCGCAATCCCGCCGTATCGATCAGCAGGAATTCCTTGCCGAATTTGGAGTATTTCGAGTGAATGGAATCCCGGGTGGTACCGGCAATATCCGTCACGATGTTACGCTCTTCGCCCAGAAGTGCATTGGTAAAAGACGACTTTCCAACATTAGGTTGTCCGACGATGGCAAAACGAGGCAACTGGCCATCAACGGCTTCTTCTTCCTCGGGCAGCTTGTCCACTACGGCATCAAGCAGATCTCCGCTTCCACTCCCCGTCATGGACGACAGGAAATAGGTCTCTTCAAAACCCAGACTCCAAAACTCATTGGCCTCCATCTGCTTTTCAGCACTGTCCACTTTATTGACGGCCAAAAAAACCGGCTTTTCCGTACGCCGCAACATATCAGCGATCTCCTCATCCAGATCGGTAATACCTGTAGAAACATCCACCATAAAGATGATCACGGCCGCTTCATCAATGGCAATGTTCACCTGCCCCCGGATGGCCGATTCAAAAATGTCTTCCGAGCCGTGAACAAAACCACCGGTATCTACTACCGTAAAAGTTTTGCCATTCCAGAAACTACTGCCGTACTGTCGGTCACGGGTTACGCCACTGATATCATCAATAATCGCTTGGCGCTCCCCGATCAATCGGTTGTACAGCGTACTCTTTCCCACATTCGGGCGCCCTACGATGGCCACTATATTATTCATTCGGAATGTTTAATTATTGCTTTGTTTCGGCCACAAAAATAGAATAATTTATTGGTAGCCGAATGTCTTGAGCTGACGTTCGTCATCCCGCCAGTTATCCTGCACTTTTACGTAGAGTTCCAGGAACACTTTCCGGTCCAGAAATTTCTCCAGCGCCCTACGTGACTCCGTACCCAGTTTCTTAATGGCCTCCCCTCTTTTGCCAATGATAATGGCTTTTTGCGAGCGACGCATGACGTAGATCAGGGCCCGGATGCGGGCAAGTTCTTCTCCTTTACTGGTCTCTGTGTCCTCAAAACTCTCGATCTCTACCTGTACGGAATAGGGTATCTCCTGTTCGTACTGTTCCAGTATCTTTTCCCGGATGATCTCGGTGGTAAAAAACCGTTCCGGACGATCGGTGAACTGATCTTTGGGGTAGTAGGCGGGGCCTTCCGGCAAATAAGACACAATCGTCTCCAGCAGGCGATCGGTATTGGTGCGCTCCAGGGCAGATATAGGAAAGATCTCCGCAAAATCCAGGCGCTCTTTCCAGTGCAGGATCAGTTCAGCTACCTCTTCCGGTCGCGCCAGATCGATCTTATTGATCACCAGAAAGACCGGTGCCTTTATCTTCTTGAGGCGGATAATGGTAGCATCGTCGGCTTCGTATTTTTCGTGCACTTCCGTTACCAACAACATCAGATCTGCATCTTCGAAGGTGGATTGCACAAAGCGATTCATCGCATGGTGCATCTGATAGGATGGATCGACAACGATGCCGGGTGTGTCCGACAAAACGATCTGAAAGTTTTCATCATTGATGAGGCCCAATATCCGGTGGCGGGTCGTTTGCGGTTTATTGGTAATGATCGACATCCGCTCACCGACCAGGGCATTGGTGAGGGTTGATTTTCCTACATTGGGGCGGCCTATGATGTTTACGAATCCGGATTTATGCATTATTATCAGTTGTCAGTCAATAGTCGATAGTCGGCAGTCTTGCCCATAAGTGCTAAAATTAAAATCGGAAATTCGCAATTAACGAGATCCGGTCACTCCTTATCGGCAATCCGGGGCACTTCCGTTCACATTTAGTACTGACCTGATGGACTATTGACTATCGACTGCCGACTATCGACTGAGATTAATTCAACGTTTCCGCAAAGGTAAACAGTTTCTTCAGATCACTGACTGAATCGAAGTCCGTCTTATTTTCTTTGATGAAGGCTTCCAGTTCTTTTTTGTGCCCCAACAGCTTAATGATCGAGTTCTTATTGTTGCGAATTGCCTTTAGTTCACCTCCCTGTAGCATATAGTACTCTACCTTGGTAAAAAAGCGCTTAAAGGCTACGGTCTCGCCCACATTTTGTATGGTCTTTTCGGAAATGTTCGACCGGTAATCCCGGAAGACCACCATCATTGGTCCGGAATAGATCACATTGACGAAGCGATCCTGAAAGCGGGGGTGAAACCCGGCCTGGAATATAAATTTTTCTTCTCCTTCCGCCAGCGGTTTTCCTTTTTCATTCACCTCAAACTCTATACGCATAAACTGGCTGGTGGCCAGCCTAATGAATTTATCCTTATTGCGCACCTCGAACTCACCGGTATACATATTGTAACGCGTGGGCATATTGGGCACTCGTTTCATATCTTTGCCCAACAGGTCAGCGGGATGCCAGTCATCCTTGAATAGATAGGGAGAGTCCTTTACATCAGGATAACGATTCTGATTGATATCCAATCCATTAACGAAGATAAGATCTTCCGATTGAGCAACCGCCCACTGGGAAACCAGTAGTAATAAAAAGAAGCATAGGTATCTCATAGGTTTAGGATTGTAGTGAAAAATGAGTATTGAAACGGGCTACGATTGGCCACTTGGTGACGGAGAAAACAAATGAAACAACTAAGGTTATTTCCCCAGTGATTCGGCGTAGGCAAATACCTTTTGCAGATCGAAAGTATTATCCAGATCCAGCTTATTTTCCTTAAAGAAAGTGTCCAGCTGCTTTTTGTGGCCCAGTATTTTGATGAGGGCGTTCTTACGAACGTTGAGCTCACTTAATTCGCCGTTTTTCAATAGATAATAATCAACCCTCGGCCGGAATTGCTTGACCTCAATGGATTGACCGACCCGTCGTGCGGCTTCATCCGAAATGATGCAGCGGTAGTCGCGGAAGACTACCATGGAATTTCCGGTATATACAAGATTGACAAAGCGATTGTTAAAACGGGGGTGAAAACCATTCTGAAAGATCAGGCGTTGATCGGGATCAAGGGCCGTTTTCCCGTTTTCATCCACGGAAAACTCAATGCGAACAAAGTCTTTGGGCACGAGTTTGTAATAGGTATCGCCATTTTCGCGCTTCACTTCCATATCACCGGTATAGGTATTGTAGCGGGTCAGGATATTGGGGATGGTTTTCAACTCCCGAGTGATCAGATCTGCCTTAAACCATTTGCCATTTTTAAAAAGGTATGGATTTCCTTTGATGTCGGGGTAGCGTTCTCCCTCCACTGCGTAACGGTCGACAAATACCGTTTCTTCTCCCTGGGCTAAAAGAAAATTTCCAATTAATAACAGTAAAACGAGTTGAGCAAATTTCATAACTAATCCGGTCTTTTGATTTATGATATTCAAGAAATAATATAGCAGCGCATGTTTGTGGGATGTTTGGAGAATGGGACGATTGGATTTAGGGATTGATAGATGTTGGGAACAATAAGGTGATCAGATTTTGCTGTTGCTGAAATAAATCCGCTTTCCCCTATTGCATCCCAATATCAGTAATTCCCAACATCCATAAATCCAAACATCCTATCATCCTTAAATCTCATTTTCCATAAATCCAAACGTCCAAAAATCCCTAATATAATCGTTTGGTAACCCTTTGCAAAAGCCCCTCTATCGCTTCAAACACCACCTTCGGCTTCTGGGGGCGCCAGTTGATATCGTTGAAAGGGCCTCCAAAATTCACGTAAGCCTGAAGTTGAGTTTCCTGCATTTCTTCTTCCACATGCTGCAGGGTATTCAACAGACAGATCCACCCATCTTCATCCCGGATATCCTCGTACCACTCTTCATAGTAACTGTCATCATCTCCGTGAAAATTGAGCACATTCTCACACACCAGGATGAACTTATAAATCCCTTCCTGGATCAGCGCATCGATGATCTCGCGCTTGAGGAACATGATGTCATTGTGCAGGCAATCGTTCCATTCACCGATCAATTCCAGGATAGCGTACTGCTCGGTATAATCGACAAAAAGTATTTTCAGATACAAAGTAGAAGAGCCGAAAGCATCCCATTGGGGATGAATATAGTAATTATAGACTTTCTGGCTGAACCGAAATTCGTCATATTGCCGACCGAAGAAGGGAGAGCGACTGTCTTCCTCTGCGGTATAATCGTCCCGCCAGTGGTAGTGTGGTTCAATATCGTGCATATATGTTTTCCTTCATTTGCTTTTGAAGTGACTAAACGAAATTACGACCTTTGCATCATATGCAAGTCATAAAAAAAATAGTTATTACGGGTCCGGAATCCAGCGGCAAGACTACACTCACTCAGCAACTTGCCCGCTATTTTCAAACCCAGTGGGTACCTGAATATGCCCGCATCTATTTGGAAGAACTGGATCGTCCATACCTGCAGGATGATCTGCTTACCATAGCCATCGGTCAGGTCACCCTGGAAGACAGCCAATCCCAGTCGGTCCGTCAATATCTGTTTTGTGATACTGGTCTGGAAGTGATCAGGATCTGGTCACTGGTAAAATATAAGGAGGTAGATCCCCAAATCGAATACCTGCTGAAAAACCGGTCCTACGATCAGTATCTCCTCTGTGCTCCGGACCTGAATTGGGAGCCCGACCCACTAAGAGAAACACCCAACGAACCGGAACGTTGGCAATTATTCGAATACTATCAACAAGAACTACAGCGGCTGGGCATACCCTGGAGTATTGTATCGGGTGAAGGAGAAGCACGTCTGCAATCGGCACTGCGGGGGATAAGAACTGAAGAATGAAGAAGTCGGTCCTCAGCTTTCTAAATTCTGCATATATTTGCAGCCACTTTAAGGGGTGCTGCCCTTTTTAGAGGTGAGGAGTGAGATGGTGAGCAAGTGAGTCAGTAAGCAATGGCCTTAGTAGCCGTCACTCACCTGCTCACCCATTCACTTACTCACCTCTAAATCCGGCGGCTGAGATCATACCCTTTGTTCCGGAGGAGCAACGGAACAGGAACCTGCCCGGGTAATGCCGGGAAGGGAAATCCTACGGCTCCTTGTAGAGAACGATATACAGCACCCCTCGACTACGATCGGGAGCCGCTTACCGTTCTCTACGTCCGCACAAGGGTGTGGTGATTCAAACAACTTCCGGCGA
>JAGQXH010000625.1 GCA_020436695.1 Lewinella sp.
GCCAATTTTTCATTACCCATGAAGCTACTCCCTGGCTGGATAACAAGCACACGGTTTTTGGTAAAGTCGTGGCTGACAGTGATCAGGATGTGGTGGATAGTATCCGGATGCGGGATAAAATATCGGGCATCACAATTGAGGAGTAGCCACTTGGTAATACATGGTCGACATTTTTTTCCATTTCAGTGCGGAAGATCAGCCTGATCATATATCCGCTTAGTAAATAAAAAGTCGACTCAAAGGAGTGCAAGACGCTACTTTCACCGCAAAGCCGCCAAGGCCGCAAAGTTCCGCAAAGGGTTTTCATCATTTTGCTCAGCAAGATTTCAAAGACTTCGAAAAATTTGCTTTGCAAATTGTTTCGAAAAAACCTTTGCGTTGCTTCGCGCTCTTTGCTCTTCGCGGTGAAAATTGCGCCTTTCCCATCTTAAAGTCTTCCTTTTAAAGCTTTATACAGTCTAAATAGATACGCCTACATCTGCTACACCGGGCCATTGTCCCGTTCATCGCGCTTCATCTAAATGCACAATTATGATGTAATGAAAAAAAACAACTTTCTTCCATTCCTCGTGCTACTATTCATTCAGGCACTGACTGCATATAAAGCTGAAGCCCAGCTTGATCGCATTGCAGTATCCGATTTCGGGACTACTGCTGATGGTAAGGTCGTGCAGCGCTTTACGCTCCGGAACCACAACGGCATGGAGGTAAAGATCATCACCTATGGGGCTACCATTACCGATATTAGGGTGCCGGACCGGGATGGTAAAGTGGACAATGTAGTCCTGGGCAGCGATACCCTGGAACATTATCTGAATAGATTCCCGGCCGCATCGGTGATCGGTCGGGTCGCTAATCGCATCAGCAATGCCCGCTTTACGCTCGATGGTAAGCAGTATCAAGTGACACCGAATATTCAGGGCAAGCACCACATCCACGGAGGGAATAATGGATTTGCCCGTCAGGTATGGACACCGACACTCCTACAGTCGACGGCCGAAACCGCCAGTGTAAAACTGACCTATTTCAGTAAAGATGGAGAGGAAGGTTATCCCGGCAACCTCTCTGTAAGCGTTACCTTTAGCCTGAATGATAATAACGAACTAAGTCTGCATTATGAAGCCACTACCGATCAACCCACTATACTCAATCTAACCAATCATGCTTATTTCGATCTATCTGGCAGCTCGGACATCCCCAATCATCAATTGTACCTGAATGCCGATTATTATACACTGACCGACGCAGATCTGATGCCGACGGGCGCCATTGCTCCCGTAAAAGACACGCCGTTGGATTTTTCCATAGCGACCAAGCTGGGGGCAAGAACCGATAAGATCGCCGGCCCCCGGCCAAATATCTACGATCACAACTTCATCATCAATAACGGGGGGACCGGCCTGGTCAAAACCGCTGAGATGTATTACCCTGGTACCGGACGGGTAATGGAAGTGAGTACTACCCTGCCCGGCGTACAACTCTATACCGGCAATGAAAAAGGCTTCTGTCTGGAGACGCAAAATTTTCCCGATGCAGTAAATCAGCCGCATTTCCCCTCGACAGTGGTGCGGCCGGGTGTCCCGTTCTCCAGTCAGACCATATTTGCTTTTTCGGTGAGATAGACATTACAGGAATAGATTCCGTATTTTTGTCGCTACTATGCACTCGACTGAATTCTGGATACCAGCCTTTTGCATCTGCGGGGCGGTTCAATGTATCTTCCTGTCTTTCTGCTTTGTCTGGCCAATTGGAGACAAGTCCTATGCCCAACGCTGGTTGGCTTTATTCCTGTTTTTGCTGGGCATCCGTATGCTAAAGTCCGTTCTTTACCTGTTTGAAGGAGCTAAGCTGTCTTTACCACTCATGAATCTCGGTTTTGCGGCTCATTTGGGAGCGGCGTCCGCACTTTACCTGTACTTCCTTATTCATCGCAGAAGCGGCAGTATACCACGCTTTGAAGTAGTGCTGCATCTCCTACCGCCCATTGCCATTACATTGGCGTCTCCCTGGCTTCATCTGCAGAGCTTTTGGTATCTCGGAGGATATCACTGCCTGTTGATCGCTTCGGTGATCTACTGGGCATGGGCCGTTAAGTTATTCTTCGATATCCGACGGGAACGAGTTCAGGTATTCCAACAAAAAAAGCAGTGGTGGATTAGTGTTCTGGCCGGTACCGGTATTTTCTTTCTGGCCTATTTTTCCAATTATGTCCTGGGGGTTCTACCATATGCCCAGGCCCCATTTTTCTACTCTTTTGCCGTTTTTTGCATGGGCTATTCGGCCTGGCGCAATTTTGCGAATATCAACTCCACAGACGAGCCACAACCACAGAAAAAATACAGGAACCTGTCTCTTACCAAAACCGAAATGGAGCAGGGAAAGATGATCATTCTGAGGGCATTGGAACAAGACCAGCTTTTTTTGGAGCCGGACTGTTCACTGCAACAATTGTCCGAACGAACTCAGATCCCATCGCATGTACTTTCGCTTATCCTCAATCAACATTTAAATACCAACTTTACCACCCTGATCAACAGCTACCGCATTGAAACTGCCTGCCATTTATTACTACGCCCGGACCGGCAGCACTATACCATCGCAGCCATCGCATTTGAGGCAGGATTCAGTTCACTATCCGTTTTCAACCGGCACTTCAGAGCACAAAAGGGCATGACTCCTTCTGCTTTCCGAAAAAAGAATTTGTCTTAAGGTCATTCCTGCCCGCCGGCGGACTTCAGCGGACATATCCGCCACACCTCCCCTTCATCGGTTCCGAAATACAGTTGCTGATCCGGTCCCTGCCGAACAAAACGAATGCGCCAGTTCTTGGCCTCCAAAAGTCGTTCTTCCGCCCGGATTCGTCCCTCTTGCATACCAATCCGATAGAGGTTGCGCTGCCCCATGGCTCCAAAGAACAAATTCCCCTGCCAGGCTGGAAAATCTTTTCCTGTATAGAAGGTCAGTCCGCTGGGTGCAACAGAAGGCGAATAATGCCGAAAGGGGGGCTCCATTCCTTCCCGGAAGGCCAATCCTTCCCCAACCGGTCCGCCTTCATATTCTTCGCCGTAGGTGACTAATGGCCAGCCGTAGTTCCGGCCACGAAGGATCAAATTGATCTCATCACCTCCTTTTGGGCCGTGCTCATGTTCCCAGATCTGTTGCGTAGCCGGATCCAGTGCCAGTCCCTGGGGATTGCGATGGCCATAGGTCCAGATCTCCGGCCGGGCTACCGTCTGTTGTATGAATGGATTATCATCGGGTATACGTCCATCGCCGTGGATACGCATGATCTTTCCATTGTGGGTATGCAGAAGTTGGGCGGAATCCCGGAAATGCCGATCGCCCACCGTAATAAACAAATAGCCTTCCCGCCACAGCAGCCGGCCACCGTAGTGATATCCGGATCGATACCACGGCAAAGCCGTGAACAGGATCTGCCTTTCGGTCAAACAGCTATCCTGCAACTTTGCTCTTTCAACGATCAACGTACTGGTGCTGTCCGGTTGAACGCTGTCATAAGAGAGGTAGATCCAGCCTTCATCGCTGAAGGTTGGCGGCACCAATACCTCCCGCATCCCACTATCCAGATAGGTGAAAGCCTGCGGAGCATTACAAATAAGTGTACGGGTACTGTCTTCGGACGCCAACAGATAGAGCTTACCCGCTCTCCGATCGCTGATGAGGGCACGGCCGTCGGGAAGCCAGTCCATGCTCCAGGGGTTTTTCATACCCCGGGTCACCAGTTCCAGTCGGAAATCAACCTCCCGGCTGCGGAATATCTCTGAGTTTGGAATGGACGAT
Organism: Lewinella sp.; assembly: GCA_020436695.1. GTDB lineage: Bacteria > Bacteroidota > Bacteroidia > Chitinophagales > Saprospiraceae > Flavilitoribacter. The sequence goes on from JAGQXH010000625.1 coordinate 3,802, forward strand.
CCCTGATCAAGGTCAGGCGCTGTGCAACTCCAGTCCAATAACAGCAGTAAAAACAATGAAGTTCTTGACATACAGGTAATTCTTTTCCTGCGAAATGAAGCATATTACACAGGAAAAGCTACCGGATTAATTAATTGGGGAGGATTGGAAAGCGTCATTTTCAAAACAGATAGCTTATATCATGATCAAACTATTGCGCTTTATGATTGTACTTTAAAGTAATAAACCCTCAGCATCATGTTGCAGTACCATCGCATAGGCGAAACCATAGATATCAACCGCCTTTTCCTGCAAGCCGCCAATGCTTCGTTCCTTGCCAAATATCTTTTTTCCTATGAATTCAGAGATCTGATCAGTGCTTCCACCAGAACGTTGACACCAGTAGCTATGGAAGGATTGAAATACTACGGCCTAACCAATGTGAACCAAAAGCGGAATAAGGCGCTAAACGAAATTTGCGACATCCAGTCGAGTCTCAGCATATCTACCTCATTCGACATTATGTTCGGTGAGATGTACGCACACCTAAAAAACATCGTCCGGGACGACCAAACCATCATCGATAGCATTTCGCCCTGGTTCATCTATCATGGTGCCGCTTTACCGCAGTTTTATATACCTGCCATTCAAGTCTGTTTGCTCTGCGCCGTCTGTGCAGCAATCAATGATGCCAGCTCAGAGATCGATGAGTATGTTAAGCATGCCAAAAAGATGTTTCTGAAAATACGTACCCGTTATTCTCCGGAGAGCAATCCACTGTACTCACATATGATCGGGCGAACATTCTCCCCGGAACAACTAAAAGAACAAATCCGGAAGGATTTCGATGGCCCCCAGTTTCTCTTCCTTTCCGAAGAGGAATACGATGTATTTTCCCAATCCCTGAAAAAAGCCTGTGCCAGCATCAAATAATCACGCCCTCTTTCCGGCTTAGTTTCACTGGATTAGACTAGACTTCTCATTGTATTTTCCAGCCAAAGAAACTTATTCCATGATCTTGCCGTTTTTTTGCAAAATACCCGTAAATTTGCGTCGCTTTTCAAAGGAAGAGTCAATTTTGGTCCCGTAGCTCAGCTGGATAGAGCAACTGACTTTAAGCTTTGCTTACGCAAAAATTAGGAGCCTCCTTAGGGAAACGAAACCTAGGGAGTGGATGCCACTGTATCGGGGAAACCTAAGTCTGAAAAGATAGGGCAATCCCGAGGAAACCGGTGAAGGGCGGAAAAGCGCTTTCAGCGCGGGTACGCCCGGAGGGATCCGTAGAGACTATACGTGGCGCGCCTGAGATGGCGAAGAGATAGTCCAGGCCACAAATCCCTGACGATAACTATCAGGGTGCGGCGAAAGCCGTAGCGGGTAAGCTAATCAGACGGTCGCAGGTTCGAATCCTGCCGGGATCACTAATGAAAGCAACGGCCTGTG
>JAGQXH010000626.1 GCA_020436695.1 Lewinella sp.
ATTCGCACCTGCACCCTGATTCTCCTCTTCAAGCATATTCCCGTGGCAAAGATTACGTTTTCTTTGCCCCCGACCGGGTAGCCATGCAGGATGCTACCGCCCAGATGGCCCTGCTGCAGTTTATGATGTGTGGTCGTGAAGTAACCGCTGTACCCAGCACCGTACACTGTGATCACCTGATACAGGCGGAAGTAGGTGCCGAAACGGACCTGGAAAAAGCCAAAGATGTTAACTCCGAGGTGTATGAGTTTCTCTCCTCGGTATCCAATAAATATGGTATCGGATTCTGGAAGCCGGGTGCCGGTATTATCCACCAGATCGTTCTGGAAAATTACGCCTTCCCCGGTGGTATGATGATCGGGACCGACTCGCACACACCCAATGCCGGTGGTCTGGGAATGATCGCCATCGGTGTCGGTGGTGCCGATGCGGTAGATGTAATGGCCGGCATGGCCTGGGAACTGAAGATGCCCAAGCTGATCGGCGTGAAACTGACCGGTAAACTGAACGGATGGACTTCAGCCAAGGATGTGATCCTGAAAGTAGCCGGTATCCTTACCGTAAAGGGCGGTACGGGTGCAATCGTGGAATACTTCGGTTCGGGTGCCGAATCCATGTCCTGTACGGGTAAAGGCACCATCTGCAATATGGGTGCTGAGATCGGTGCTACCACTTCTACGTTCGGCTACGACGAGTCGATGAGCCGCTATCTGCGGGCAACCGACCGGGCAGATATCGCCGAACTGGCCGACGGAGTGGCCGAACACCTGACCGGTGACCCAGACTGTTATGCCAACCCGGAAAAATATTTCGATCAGGTCATTGAGATTGATCTGTCTACGCTGGAGCCGCACATCAACGGCCCTTATACACCAGACCTTGCCTGGCCGATCTCCAAATTTGCCCAGGCGGTAAAAGAGAACAACTATCCGCCTAAACTGGAAGTAGGACTGATCGGCTCCTGCACCAACTCCTCTTACGAGGACCTGGACCGCGCCGCTTCTCTGGCCAAACAGGCAGTAGCCAAAAAATTGAAAGCCAAAGCCGAATTCACCATTACGCCAGGCTCCGAACAGATCCGCTACACTGTAGCCCGCGACGGCCAACTGGAAGCCTTCGAGGCCATGGGCGGTGTGGTACTGGCTAACGCCTGCGGCCCCTGCATCGGACAATGGGCAAGACACACGGATGATCCCACCCGGGCTAACTCCATTATTACTTCTTTCAACCGGAACTTCTCCAAGCGGAACGATGGTAACCCGCAAACGCGGTCCTTCGTAGCCTCTCCGGAACTGGTAACGGCCATGGCTATTTCCGGCGACATGACCTTCAATCCGCTGACGGACAAACTCATCAATGAAGACGGCGAAGAGGTAATGCTGGATCCGCCAACCGGTGTGGAACTGCCGCCCAAAGGCTTCTCCGTTGAAGATGCCGGTTTTGAAGCTCCGGCTGCCAACGGCAAAGGTATTGAAGTGAAGGTAGATCCTAATTCGGATCGTATCCAGTTGCTGACGCCCTTCCAACCCATTACTACCGCGCAGCTGACCGGTATGCGGGTTTTGATCAAGGCCAAAGGCAAGTGTACCACCGACCACATCTCCATGGCCGGTCCTTGGCTGACGTACCGGGGGCACCTGGAGAACATTTCTCAAAACTGCTTCATCGGCGCCATCAACTACTTCAATGGCGAAATGAATAAGGTAGCCAACTATGTAGACAGCGATACTGAGGCTGAATTCCTGCCCGTACCGACTTCAGGTATCAAATACCGCGATGCCGGGATCGGCACCGTAGTATTCGGTGAAGAGAACTACGGAGAAGGCTCCAGCCGGGAACATGCGGCAATGGAACCGCGCTTCATCGGTGTGAAAGCGGTGATCGTGAAATCTTTCGCCCGTATCCACGAGACCAACCTGAAAAAACAGGGACTGCTGGGTCTGACTTTTGTTAATCCGGCCGATTACGAAAAGATCCGCCAGGACGACAAAGTGGATATCAAGGGACTGGATACGATGGCTCCCGGAAAGAACCTGACCGTGGTATTGCACCACAGCGACGGTACGGAGGATAGCTTTGAAGTGGCCCACACCTACAACAACGCTCAGATCAGCTGGGTGAAGGCAGGTTCGGCACTGAATAAGATCCGCGAGGAGTTAGGGGCTTAAATTTGATACTACCGTGCTGCGATGGTTTGATAACTATGAAAACCGTGGCAAAACTGGTAAATATGAATGACAAAGAGCGTACAGCGGTAGTTGTACGCTCTTTACTATTTACAAATAGTGGTCGTTTTGGGTAACCTGTATGATATACACCAATAGGGCCCGTATAGATAATTTTTGATAACCCCGGAATTCACCTTTTGGGGTCAATTCCGGGGTTTCGTACTGCTTTTCTAAGCCAATACTTAAGCTTTATTTTCCTTGAGTACATCCATAATGTGAAGAATGTACGTCACCAGCGGAAGCACCATGAACAGCCCAACGATATCGTGGGTCAGGATCTCTCCCCAGAAGATCAGGATCAGCACGGCACCAACCGCCATAGCCAGCAGTCCCTGCGGTAGTTTGCGTGCAAAAAGCTGACGATCGAAGAAGAACTTAAATCCGGGTTTGGTCACCATCTGTCCGCCACTGCTCAGGGCAGGAGCATATTTCACACTGTAGATCGTGGTCAGGCCCAGGCCGGTGATCAACAACACGAACAGGATCAGGCCCCATTCACTCAAAGTGGGAATGTTTTGCACTTTTAACAGTGCAGCCTTGGCATCAACAAAACCGTAACCCGTGGCATAATCAAAAGTACTGTCACCCAGATTGGAGTGAATGCCTCTCGGATCATCCATGTCCTGAGCCGTTTCCTTCAGGATCTTTTCGATTTGTGTATTGGAAGCTCCCGGAACGGCAGCTTTCAGCAAGGTAGCCAACGCAGCCACGTGCGGAGCAGAAGCCGAAGTACCGAAGAAGTTCGGGAAGCCGTCCGGCTCGTAATCCGATATGAAGAAGGTCGTATTACCACCGTCGGGCCCAGTCAGGTCCGGCTTGAAGCGATCTTCCTCTGCGGGTAGCGGCAAGCCGATCGGATCAAATAAAATGGGCGTTCCACCTACTGAAGAAAAGGCATTAATAACAGCCGGATCAACCCCATAGGCCGGTGTATTGAAATATGCGGCAGCACCTACAGCAATAGCACCGGCTGAATTAGAATGGCCAACTACCGTAGCCTTGGTCCATTCTGCAGCATTCTCAAAATAGGAGCCCACATTGCTACCCTGGAAATCGACTACCTTCAAACGGCTCGGATTGCCCGGCACGGGTGCCCAGCGACCGACGAAAATATTCACGACCAGTGGCGTAGCGCCGCCGTTACCACCGCGAATGGATTCTACCGGTATACCGTCAGCCGGATTATTTCCCAAACTGAAAGCGAAAATAGAAGTAAGGGTTTCATTAAACAGAAGAATGTCCAGGTCTTTGGACGGGCCGATCAAACCGGCCAGCAAAGAAGGTTCATCCCATTGCAGCCAAAAATTCAGACCCTGGCCGGGTTGCAGCGTTACTTGCAGAAAGTAATCGCCACCACCCCAGTCGTGTGGTTCGTATACCAGGCCGCCGCCAAAGTCGAAGAGGAAGCCGCCGGGGTTGTAAGGTCCATCGATTGAGTTATTTCTGGAATTACCTGCCGAAGAGAAATACATGGCACCATCGGCTACTACCGCATCGGCCGCCTGAGCAATGATGCCATCCTGGAAGTAAGGTTCGGCAAAATAGGAGACGTCGTCCACGATAACATCACATCCGGCACTTCTCAGATTGATGATACCGTTGGCAAAGCTGGCAAAACCGTTGAAAGCCGTATTAAAGGCTAACTCCGATCCAGGAGCTACATCGTGCACCAGTTCGGCCATACCACGGCCTTCATCAATACCGGTAAAGAAATATTCCTCCAACACCTGTACCGGTGTAGTGTAACCGTTGGGATTACCCGTTCCCGGCAGGTCGCCGGTGGATACGCCGGCGGCAGCTCCACCCAGGGTGTTATACGAATCGGACAAAATACCGATCTTCAGTCCGCTTCCGTCTACTCCGGCCATTGCCCGCAACTGATCCGTTCCCATGGATACATCGCCCTGACTGGTAACGGAGCCGATCCGGGTTTCAGGTTTTACAGAATAGGAAATACTACGCATGGAAGGAATATCCTTGGTAGCGTCGATCTTGTTGAATGGAAGCATACCGTTAACGACATGCTTGTAGGAAACTCCGTGGGTCATACCCATTGCGGTCAGGCTGCTGAGCAGATCCGCAGCATCGGCTTCCGATTTGGCGAAAGCCTGGATCAGGATCTTATTGCCTTCCACCTGGAACATTTCGCTGTCCGTCAGATCTTCTCCTTTCTCGAACATGTCCATGGTGGCGAGCAGGCCGGCGCTAATCTTAGATGTGCGGGGATCATCGCGGAAAGCCAGGGTATTAGGTCCAAATTCTTGCTTAAGATCCAAAGTAACCGGCATATTGGTAACCGGCAGATCCTGTCCGAAAGAGAGAAAAGGGGTCATGGCGATGGCTACCAATAAGAAGATGGATTGCAGGCGCGAGACCTCCCGTGCTGAGGTAAAAAGTCTTTTCATTGAAATTATGATTCGTTAGTTAATACAAAAATTGGTCGATATAAAAATTAGGTCGAATTTATACAGAAAAAAAGTAACAGGCACAAATTACATTTAGATCGCCCGTTCGGTTAAGCTAACACCTTATTTTCGGGTTTCAAAAATATAAAATGGAGTTGATTTAAACAAAGAACAACGATACATCAGGTGCATTCAGGAAAATACCAGTAGAAGAAATTTAGGGATGAAGTTGGGTAGTTTTTGTGTAGGTCGCCCTAAAGGTAAAAAATTGTTGAAACATTTTCACCATCCGGGTTAACCTTTTTAAAAAAGGCCCTTCCATAACCGTTTTCAGAAAGCATGGCAAGAAAAACTAATAAAACTGACAACAGTTGCTACATAAAAACATGAGTCATCCCGAATTGTCAGAACAGGAGCAAGACGCTAGTGGTTTGTCAAGTTTAAATTTAGGGGGAGGACCATTCAACCCGTAAATTTAAACTTGACAGCACACTAGGGAAAAACCCCGATTAGTGAGTTCTGGCAACGAGGCTTTCCGAGCGCGCACCTGGAAGGTACGGGCGAGGGAAA
>JAGQXH010000627.1 GCA_020436695.1 Lewinella sp.
CGTTTCATCCAGCATGTGGGGACGGGCCATATCTCTTTCCATGCTTTCGTGGGTAATTCGCCAGATACGTCCCAGGCTGACTACTTTATCCAGTTGATATTGTTCGATCTTGGTTCGGAGATAACTACCTCGCTGTGCCCATTGACCTTCCTGAATGATGCCGTGGTACATATCTACGATATACATGGTGCCGTCGGGTGCAGTAGCCATATCCACCGGCCGGAAAAGCGGATCGGAAGAGCGGATAAATTCGGACTGTTGCTCCTGATAGACATTGTGCAGCTGGGTAAGCCCTTCATTTACTTCCGGATGTACCTGGCGCACGATCCGGGCTACGGGTTCGCCGTAAAAGAGTTCACCGTAGAGGTCTTTGGGCAGGCGATCACCCCGGTAGATATCGTTGCCGGCCGCTCCGGTAACGAGGTTGAGTGAGCCGTCCGGTTGCCGGATCTGGTCCATCCCACCCTGCATATCCCCGATCCTGACCGGAGCGCCCCAGGGGATATTGAAACCTTCGGCAAACTGATCTTTCACTTCAAAGTTGCCATAGTGGATAGGAAATTGAAAATAGGAAGGTAGCCCGCTGGCTCCACCCAGGAACCAGAGTTTGCCGTCATCGTCGTGGGTGACGCCCCATTGGGCCCGATTGTAGCCGGTCTTTTCCCTGATCACGCCCGCCGGGGTTTCCCGTACCCGGAAGGCATTTACGGTACTGTAGAGCCAATTGTCCATCCCCCAGTACATGAAAGCCTGTTGGTGTTCTACGTTACCGGAACGACCGTATTTGGTGGTGAAGAGCTCCTTTTTGTCGGCTTTACCGTCATCATCGGTATCGGTATATTTGTACACGTTATCTGCATCCGATTCCATGGTCAGGATACAATCTTTGCCGTAAGGGAGGACAAAACGCGGAAAGATCAAACCATCCACAAAGGCGGTCCCGGTTTCGTATACACCGTCGCCGTCTTTATCTTCCCAGCGGGAGATCCGGCTAACGGGATCAAGCGTGCCGTCAGAATCAGCGGTAAGCATATAGGTACGCAATTCGAGTACATACATCCGGCCATTACCGTCAAAAGCTATCGCGCCGGGTTGTTCGATCTGTGGTTCGGTCAGGATGGGCGTGATCTTGTAGCCGGGAGGAAGCAGGAATCGGGCCGCTTCTTCCTGTGGATACAGTGGTAATACCGGATTTTTAGGTTCGAGATCTATCCCTTTCCAGTCTTCATTTGCAAGATCCGCTTCATCCGGCAGCGCCACCACGGGCAGCGAGTCGGACATACTGCTGATGACACGCTGCACGGGGTCCGCACTTCGTTCGGTGGCCGAGCAGGCGTAAATAATTACAACCAGCATGAAATACAAGGAAAATGAAAGGAACGGACGGGCATGTTCGCCGGGTATGGCAAATGTCTTGTTGGTCACAGTAAATTGGTTATTTCGTTTTGAAAGAGAGTCAATAATATATCGACAGAGAATAAAAATAAGATATTAATCCGATTACAGGTCAATCCGGATAATAATTTCTGTACCACCGTCAGTACCGTTTTCCGGAATTATTTCATGCACCTGGAGATGAGGCCGTTCGGAGTGCTGCTGTTGCAGGGCAGCCAGTCTCTTTTTGGTGATCGACATACCGAGCGAGGCCCGCAGTTGTTCCTGTTCGGATTTGGCCAGTTGTGATCGTTTAATGCCGATACCATTGTCCCGGACGGTGATCCGGAGCATACCATTCTCCTCTGCGTAGGTGATCAGAATATTGCCGATCTTGCTCCGGTCTTCAAAATTAAAACCGTGTTGAATCGCATTTTCCACAAATGGCTGTACCAGCAAAGGCGGGATGCTGATGTCGAATTGATCGATCTGAGGGTCAACCTGTATTTCATATTCGAATTTATTTCCGAAGCGCAGTTTCTCCAGTTCCAGGTAATTTTTAATTACCAGCAATTCCTCTTCCAGTGTAATGGTATTCTGTACGGAGGCATTTAAAGTAGTCCGTACCAAAGTGGCAAAACGCGACAGATATTGCATGGCGTTTTGTTTGTCTCCCGAAGCGATGAAGTTCTGTATAGAGTTGAGGCAGTTGAAGATAAAATGAGGGTTCATCTGCGCCTGTAATGCCGAACGTTGGAGTTCACTGATCTCCCTTTCAATAGCCGCTTCTTTTCGCAGACGGTCGAAGCGACGGCGGTACAGAAAGTAGAGCAGCGCAAACGATGCGGCAACAGCCATTAACAGGAACCACCATTGTTGCCAGAAAGGGTAGGCAATATTAATGGATATCTGTAGCGATTCGCTCCAAATGCCGTCTTCGTTTTGGGCCTGTACTTCAAACAGATACTTACCGGGGGCCAAAGCGGCGTAGTTGACCGAACGCTCTTCGGTAAGTGACCATTCGATATCCGGATTGATCCGGTAGCGGTAGAGAATGTCGCCGGCGAATCTAAAATTGATACTAACGTATTGGAGCTGGATGTTCTTTTGGCTTGCATTCAGGTGCTGCAATTCCTCCGGGTCAATGCGAAATCCGTTAACCAGAGTTGATTCCCAATATACGGTTGCCGGTGGCGCTTTGAGAGTATCCAATAAGGGTAATTGGGCGATACCGCCGGCAGTGGCAACGTACATCCACTCCCCGACCTGGCACAGGTCATTGATCTCATCCGAAGGAAGACCATGGGAAATGGTGATCCTCCGGACTTCCCAGGTATCTTTGCCGGGCACCCGGTTGATCTTATTCAGGCCGTTTAAGGTGCCTACCCAGATCTGTTGCAGGCTATCAATATAAATGTTCTCTATCATGTTGGTAGTCAGTCCATCGCTTTCATCGATCACTGTTACCGTATCATTTTTCCAAAGGGCAACACCTCTTCCCTTGGTGCCAAATACCAAAGTACTGTCGCGGAGCTGAGCGATTGCTTCCACCCGGATCTCGAAGGAGGGGTGAGTAAAGGGCGGTGGTAGAAAGGAAGCGTCTTTAAATTGAAATAAGCCTTTGGTATTGCCAACCCATATGCGGCCGGAAAAATCAATAATTGTACAAATAACCCTTTCCCGGTTTGGAGCATTCAGCATGGTAAAAAAGACCTCCTCCCGATCGATATCCAGTTTTTCAAGCCCGAATCCGGAATTCCCAATAAGTAGGTTCTGTTCCGGATAAGGGAACATTCTTTTGTAAAATATAGGATTCGGTAGTTTGAGAGATGGCGCATAACCAGGCAGTAAGATATCCGATCCCTCCACAATGCGAAGCCGATTGCCGGCTATCCAAAGCTTTCCCTTATCGGCCTGATACCACAGATCGAAAACCGGTCCTTTATCTTGATGAAGGAGCACCGATCTTCTCTGTTGATCCAACGCGTAGACCCCACCCTGAACGGTGCCATATAAAAGTGTTCGATCAGGACCGGCGGCTAAAGAAAGGATATTGTTATTGGCCGGAATGCCTTCACGACGGAAAACCTTGAGTGTGAGGCTGGGAGCATAAAATATTCCTTCATTCAGGCTTCCGAACCAATAGCCTCCGTTCTGGTCAGGACAGACTGCAGAAATGGATTTTCCGAATAAAAGTGTGCGGTAATTATCCCCAGGTATAGCTTCCAGATCAGAATAATAATGTACCCCCATTTTGTCATTGAATCCTATCCATAAGGCCTTATCCAAGCGTGTGATCTCCGCGATCCTGGCAGGGAGATCTATAAAAGAGAGTTGCTCCTGAGTCCGATATAATGCCTGATCCTCATGAACTTCGAATAAGACCATATCGTCGTCGGCATAGCTGTTTCTGATAAGATTCCCACCTTTGGTGTCAGGGATAAATATGGAATCAACGGCTTGATCTTTTAAAATCAAAACAGCTTTTGTATTGTTAAGATGAGGAGGTGGAGACCCTAAATGCTTGCGACTTCGGAAAAAGGAGGCGGAGAATAAATAACGCTGTTTTTCAGGTGATCGATAAAAAAGCAGGCCGATATTAGTCCGCGCATTGATGAACTCATGTTTGCCTGAAGGGGCAATCTTCAGGACACCGATACCGTAAAGAGAGCAATATACTGTTCCATCTTTGTGGATGATGAAATCATTGGGCAGTAAATAGTAATTTTGATACTTTGTGATAGTGTCATTGAATGGATATGTATAGATGCTGTCCTGCAGGTAATAATACAAATTGCCGGAAAGCGTCTGCATCCATATCCTGCCTTCATGATCTTCCTGCAGGTGGAATACTACATTATTCTTCAAACCCTGCTTGGCACCATAGTTCTTAAACTTATAACCGTCAAAGCGACTCACCCCATTATCCGTTGCGATCCAGAGATAGCCTCTTTGATCCTGGATAATGTCGTGGACTTCAGAACTGGGCAGACCGTCATTGGTCGAATAATTGCGAAAATAAGGCTGTTCAGTTATCTGAGCCGGAAGCCTGATCGCTGATAGCGTCAGTGCGAAGATCAGGAAGGTAAGTGATCTGTTCCTTATGAGAGTGGCCAACAACAAGTGTTTTCTTATGATCATGCATCCAGGCTGTTTCTATTAATATTTAAGCTGCTAATGCCGGGGGCACTAGGATTTAATGCGAATGATAATTTCGGTACCAACAATCGATTCATTACTGCCTTTTAGTTCGGCAACCTCAAACTGGTCCTGCGTCGATATTCCGTTGTGTAAGGCCAGTCTTTTTTCTGTAATGGACATCCCCAAAGACTTACGCATCGGCTGGGTATGCTCTTTGGCCTTTCGGCTATGGAAAATGCCGATGCCGTTGTCCCGGACGGTGATTCGAAGCAGCCCGTTGTCGCGTTCGTAGGCAATCAGTATTCTGCCGGTCTTATTCTTGTCCTCGAAGTTAAAACCATGCAAGATGGCGTTCTCCACAAAAGGCTGAATAAGCAAAGGGGGGATGCAGGTATCAAACTGATCGATCTGGGGATCTACTTTAACTTCGTATTCGAACTTTTTACCGAAGCGCAGTTTTTCCAACTCGAGATAGTTCTCGATGACCAGTAATTCTTCTTCCAGCGTAATAGTATCCTGCACCGATGCATTGAGTGTACTACGCACCAGCGTCGCAAAGCGCGACAGATACTGCATGGCATTTTGTTTATCGCCCGAAGCGATGAAATTCTGAATGGAATTGAGGCAATTAAAGATAAAATGTGGGTTCATCTGGGCCTGCAGAGCAGATCGCTG
>JAGQXH010000628.1 GCA_020436695.1 Lewinella sp.
CTGGTATTGGGTGCCGGTGTTGCCGGTTTGCAAGCGATTGCTACGGCCCGCCGTCTGGGAGCGCAGGTGGAAGCTTTCGATACCCGTTCGGCCGCTAAAGAAGAAGTGAAATCGCTGGGAGCCAAATTCATCGAGATCGAAGGCGCCAAGGAAGATACCGGTGCCGGTGGCTATGCCGTTGAACAATCCGAGGAGTTCCTCAAGCGGCAACGGGAAGAAGTACAAAACCGTGCTTCCAAATCAGACATCATCATCACCACTGCCCAGGTACGTGGCCGTCAGGCCCCACTGCTGGTACCTAAATCCACTGTGGATAACATGCGGCCCGGTTCGGTGATCGTCGATCTGGCGGCCTCCACAGGTGGCAACTGCGAACTGACCAAGGACAATCAGGTGATCAATCACAACGGCGTGATCATTGTCGGTGATTCCAATCTGGCGGCAGGAATGCCCCAGGATGCCAGCGTGTTGTACAGCAACAACCTGTTCAACTTTTTCAATATCCTGGTGAAAAACGGAGAACTGAACCTGGATATGGATAATGAGATCATCCGCGGAGCATTGATCACTACGGCGCCGGAAACCTCCACCGTCAGCGAATAAGCTATTCATCAGCCGGTGCTTAGCCGGCAGAGATCAAAAGATCATAATTTTCGAATATGGAAAGTATCTATGAGTTTTTCAGCCACGATGCGAATTTGTTTCTCATCTATCTGCTGATCTTTACCATCATCCTCGGCTTTGAGGTCATTTCCAAAGTACCCACAGTTTTACACACCCCTCTGATGTCGGGTGCCAACGCCATTAGTGGGGTGGTCATCATCGGCGCGATCCTGTTGATCCGCAGTGCTGAACCGGATGATTACCTTTCTCTGGGCCTGGGTTTCCTGGGTGTGATCCTGGGTATGATCAACGTGGTCGGCGGTTTTGCCGTAACCGACCGCATGCTGGAAATGTTTAAGCGTAAAAAATAAAGACGGTATTCGCTTAGCGGTGTTTGGTCAAGGGTATTAGCCTGAAAACAGAGCTGTCCCGGACGAATACCCTGATTTGAACCTTCTTAAAATATTGAAGACATGGCATTTGAATTTTATATAAAACTCGCATATCTGCTCGGAGCCATAGGGTTCGTCTGGGGCTTGCGCCTGCTGAGCTCGCCCGATACGGCACGCCGGGGGAACATCCTGGCCGGTATCGGTATGGGACTGGCCATCGTGGCCGCCATGCTGGCTCCGCTCGATAATACCAGCAACAATTACGGCTGGATCATGGGTGGTATGGCACTGGGAGCCGGGATCGGCTGGGTATCGGCCCGCCGCATCCAGATGACGGCTATGCCGCAGATGGTATCCATGTTCAACGGTCTGGGTGGTGCCTGTGCCGTGGTTTTGGCGCTGGTGGAACTCTTTCTTTATTACAACGGAGAACGTACACTGGATACCGGCCAGTTGGTCATCGTACTGTCTACGCTGCTGATCGGGGGTGTGGCCTTTACGGGTAGTTTACTGGCTTTCGGTAAACTCCAGGGTATTGTTAATGATAATGCGTTTACCCTTCCCAAGCACAACATCATCAACCAGGTGATGCTGGTGGGTATCATCGTGCTGGGCGTAATGCTGGTGATCAAAGGCCAGGAAATGGGGCTGGGTATGGCGATCTTATTCACTGTACTGGCTTTGCTCTATGGTTTCTCCTTCGTCATACCAATCGGCGGTGCGGATATGCCTGTGGTGATCTCCCTGTTAAACTCTTTTACCGGTTTATCCGCTGCGGCGGCCGGTCTGATCTACCAGAACAATTTCATGCTGGTGGGTGGTATTCTGGTGGGTGCATCGGGTACCATTCTGACGATATTGATGTGTGAGGCGATGAATCGTTCACTGTGGAATGTGCTGCTGGGTGGCTTTGGCGGCGGCGGCGGCACTAGTAAAGGAAGTGACGGCAATCAGGTAGCAAAAGAAGTAAGCCTGAACGATGCGGCTATTCAGCTCTACTACTCTAATTCGGTAATGATCGTTCCGGGTTATGGTCTGGCCGTTGCCCAGGCACAGAAAGTATGTAAGGAAGTGGACGATCTGCTCGAGGCGAATGGTGTGGATGTGAAATATGCCATCCACCCGGTAGCGGGACGGATGCCCGGCCATATGAATGTACTGCTGGCTGAAGCCGATGTTCCCTATCCGAAACTTCTTGATCTGGACGACGCCAACTCGGCACTGCCCAACACAGATATGGTAATCATCGTAGGGGCCAATGATGTGGTCAACCCAGCCGCACTCGATGATCCCGGAAGTCCCATCTATGGTATGCCGGTATTGAAGGTCTGGGAAGCGAAAAACGTGATTGTGCTAAAGCGGAGTATGAGCACCGGTTATGCGGGTATTCAAAACCCACTCTTTTTCCATGAAAGGAACCGCATGCTTTTCGGCGATGCCAAAGATTCGCTGAACAAACTGGTGCAGGAACTGAAAGGATTGGGATAAACCCCTCTTTTTAAAGAATTTTCCATTCAGTGGCGGAAAATGTTGCATCAAAATAAAAACCCGACTTGAGTACTCAAATCGGGTTTTTATTTTTAATTAAAGTACAGATTGTCCATAATTCATTATTTAATTTCATTTTTCAGATCAACAGGGTGCCCCATCCCATCCCTACCCCATGAAAATGGGGTTTTACACCCCCATAACCACCTGTATATTTGTGATGTAATTAGTTGATACCTCAGTTAAAAAATATTTATCCTTCCTATTCACCTATCAACAAGAAGCGTGTTTACGACGGGACTTGCTATGGCTCCACAGCAAGTCCCATTCTTTTTTTATGGACCTGTCATTCGATCATAGGCGGAGATTTTCACCGATTCTTCGGCATCAAAAAACGATATTGGTCACCACTTAAACCAATTCATCCTCATCCCAATCTGGTTTCCGTACGGCTTTTTCCTTTTTCATTTCCCGCAATTCCAGATAATCATCATCCATTTTCGGCTTGGCCGTCTTTCGCTGCTTGGGATATCCCATCTTGCGCAATTCTTCATCTATTGCCCGTTCTTCCCAACCAGGTTCATTGACCTCTCCCACACCGGGTAATCCAAAGGCATCAAGATAGTGAAAGAAGATGCCGATCCCCCAGCCCAGCATGGGCCAGAAAAACCACCAATGTCCCCAGGCGGTTGCGGCATTCAGCAAAAAAAAGAAAACACCCATAACGGCATAGGTAGCGAAGTGATTGTAGAAATCTTTTTTCGCCTTTACCCTTTTTGCTGCTTTCCGGTAAACATCATCTTCAACATTTCTGCTACTCATAACTAATCGGATCTGTCTATTTTTTAAACGATTCAGTTCATGCTTTAGTTGCGGGTCGAAGGTTTCGTCCCAGGCTTCCGGTTACCCCCCCCATAGCTGCCAGTAGGCCACCGATCAGTGCCGTAAGCAGAAATATCCAAAATGAAGATAGGCCGCCCATCATTTGCCCCAGCCGGTGACTGAGTATGCCGTTGTCCAGATATATAGCGTAACCTCCCCACAATAGCATGCCCGCTAATAATGATGCAACGAAAGCCTGCCTTGGTGTAAGTTGCAACCCCCAGGCCAGGCCGCCGGCAGCAAGGACCACGATCCACCAGGGAAGGAATGATTGCAGTAAAAATCCGATGACGAGGAGCGCGATGAGATGAATAGTCGGTTTTAATAAATTCATGATGTAGTACTTGGTTCTCTGAATTAATGAAATCAATGGGGTCTGTTTCATGTTATTGGACTTTGGGACATTGGGACTTTGGGATGTTGGGACTTTGGGACTTTGGGACTTTGGGACTTTGGGATGTTGGGATGTTGGGACTTTGGGATGTTGGGATGTTGGGACTTTGGGACCAACATCAGAGATCCAAACGTCCCAACATCCAAACGTCCAAATATCCAAACGTCCAAATATCCAAACTGCCGTTCATCATATACCTAAAATTTCCAATAGCATAGAGCAGTTTCATACAGTTGTCCAGCAGCACTATTTCACCAACTGCCATTGTACAGGGTCCTTCAATTGGTCATCTTCCGGTCCCTGCAGAAAGTGCAGCTGATAGTATTCTCCCAGCCGCCATTTCTCGATCATATTATCGTAATGCGGGCTGCCGGGATCTCCCGATTGTCCTCCGGGATACACCCCCCAGGCTTTAATCTGCGGCCCCAGTTCAACGATCATCCGCCAGGAAGGCCCATGAGAGCCCTTTATGGCGTTGATGGCATCTGAGTAACCGCCAACTGATACATAATCTGCTCCCAGTCCTGGTACACGTCCCAGATGAGGAATGCGCGTGCCTTTAAACTCTCCCCAACTGTAGTCTGCATCTGCGTATTGCACTTTAAACTTCTCTGAGGTCTCTTTAAAGGCTCTGGTGATGATATCCCGTGCATTTTCTTTCTCCGGGCTTTCCTGCCAGTCAAATACGGCATGATAGGGCTCCTGGTAGATCAGCTCCAAAAAGCGCCAGGTTTCCGGGTAGGCCATTTCCTGTTTTTTACCGGCCTCGATGATCTCATCAAAAGTAAGGGCATAAGCAGCTTCCAGCCAGGAAGAAAAGATGAAAGCCGGCTTGCTGTCCTCCTCAAACCGAAAATCCCAACTCGACAGATCCGTGATCATTTGCCGTTGCACTTCGTCAAGGCCCGTCTGGTCCAACTGCCCCAAAAGGGCAGGTACTCCTTCCTCGGCTTTGATACTGTAATTATTGTTCTGCATCTTCATCATATCTTCTACCGTGATCTGATCCATATTTCCCAGCAGGCGATTCACCTGGCGGCCGCGATAATCATCGAAACTCCCCAGGTAATAATAGGGATAAGTCCCGTCGGTGGAACGTTGGTTAGCAGAAGAAACAAATCCTCTTTCCGGATTGCGGATCTGAGGAACCTGTGTTTTCGGAATAAATCCCTGCCAGCCTTTGATGGAAGCCGTTCCATCCTGAATAAAACGTCCCTGTTCTTTTCTCTTAAGTGGGAATTTACCATTCACCTTGATGGCTATATCTCCGGTTTTGGAAGCAAAAACGAAGTTTTGGGGAGGTGAATCAAAACTGGTCAGCGCCTGGCTGTAGTCATCGTAGTTCTTCCCTTTCATCAGACCGATGAAAGTATTCAGCTCGTGCCTTGATCCTTCCGTAGCATCGTGTGCG
>JAGQXH010000629.1 GCA_020436695.1 Lewinella sp.
TCAGAGGGGCTGAGCTAAGGCAAACCAAACATTATTTTTTATCAAAATCACTGGTTGGACTTTTTACTCAACCCCATGGATCAACGTTCGAAAATCATTTATAAAATCCTATACTAACATGAGCGATAAGAAATTCAATATTGCCATCATCGGCCTGGGATTCGGTGCCGAATTCATCCCTATCTATCAGCGACACCCCAATGCCAATATGTATGCCATCTGCCAGCGTACCCAATCGGCGCTCGATGAAGTGGGTAACCAATACGGAATCGACAAGCGGTTTACCGACTATGATGAATTGCTAAAAGACCCGAATATTGATGCCGTACATATCAATACCCCCATCCCCAATCACGGAGAGCAGTCGATCAAGGCCCTGAAAGCCGGTAAGCATGTGGCCTGCACGGTGCCTATGGCGACTACCGTCGAGGAATGCGAAGAGATCGTCAAACTTACTCAGGAAACCGGACTGACTTACATGATGATGGAGACCGTGGTATATGCCCGTGAGTTTCTGTTCATGAAAGAATTGTATGAATCCGGCGAACTGGGCAAGATACAGTTCCTCAAAGCCAGCCACCAGCAGGATATGGACGGTTGGCCGGATTACTGGCCGGGATTGCCCCCAATGTACTATGCCACGCACTGTGTGGGCCCTGTTCTCGGACTTACCCGTGCTCAGGCTGAGTATGTTTCCTGCTTTGGTTCCGGAACCATACGGGAAGAG
This sequence comes from Lewinella sp., assembly GCA_020436695.1. GTDB lineage: Bacteria > Bacteroidota > Bacteroidia > Chitinophagales > Saprospiraceae > Flavilitoribacter. Next base: position 728 of record JAGQXH010000629.1, read on the forward strand.
TTGCACCATCACTACAATTCACCTTATGCGGTGGAAACAACACACATCAAATTCAAAGATTCCGATCTGAGTGCCCATATTTACCGCTCGCTGTTTGATGTGGCCCGTCAATACCGGGAAAGTTTTGAGGTATATGGATCGAAAAAAGCAGTGGAATGGCCGCTCATCGAAGGGAATCCCCTGGTACTCCACACGGCCAAGCGACCGGAACCGGAAATCCCTGAATCGGTAGAATGCCCAGATTATGCGCATTTATTGCCTGAACCTATCCAGCCTTTTACTACCGGAGGTGTATACGACGCAGATGATCACCAGCACCTGTCCTTTACCCAGGGCGCGGGTCATGGTGGTTCGCATCCACACTTAGTACATGCTTTTCTGGATGCACTGGTAAAAGGCGAAGATCCGTATCCCAATGCGGTACAATCAGCCAATATTACCTGTGTGGGTATTCTGGCGCATGAGTCAGCGAAAAAAGGTGGGGAGATCGTGCGATTACCGGATTTTACGATACAGTAAGCAAACACAGCAATACCTGAAAACATAGAGGGAATTGCTGAAGCAAGCATAAAAAGAGCCGTAAGTCAAGCTCTTTCAACGAAATAGATCGATGAGAGGGCCGGCTTACGGCTTTTAATGCGAATTCAGTTCAAACCGGATAAGGCTGTCCCTTATATGGTCCTATTTTCCGTGAATAACATTGGCGAGGATCTGAGCTACTCCACTCTCCTGCACTGTCACTGAGATCGTTAAGCTTCTTTTATAAGTCAGTAGTACGGGAAAGCCGATCGTCAGATTCCGGATCGGATCATGATCAAGGAGGACCAATCCATAATTATTAGGCTGGTTATAACCCACATTAGCGGCAGCCTCATAAGACAAATTGACTACGTTCCGGCCATCGATGTCCATTTTAACAAAAGTGAGTCCGGCTCCACCACCCTGTTTGGTGATGGACGCACTGACAAAAGTGCCGGGACCGGTAAGTTTGATTAAGGTGTGATCGCCCTGAGCTACATCAGTCAGCAGCCCCTGGGTACGTTGCGGTTCACATACGCCTATAGCGCAATCGTTTTTGAAGAGTCCCATAATGTTCGGGGTTAAGTTTTGTAATAATGAATGCTATCTCTTCAAAGTTATCGGAAAATAAGGAGAGTTGCCAGTTAGATTAACAGGTCATAAGTAATTGATCATCACCATGGCATGTTCTTCCTGATGGTCTAATTTGAAACCCACTCGCTCATACAACCGCAGTGCCGGATTTCGCTCGTCCACACTCAGCGAGACCGCTCTCACTCCCCGCAAACGCAGCTCCTCCAGTAATTTTTTCAACAAAGTAGTTCCCAAACCATTGCCGCGATACTTTGGCCGTAAAGCAATACCGATCTCGGGAATGTCTTCATCGATAAACCCATATCCTTTTTCCTCCCGGCGGAAGAACCGGCTCCAGGCAGCACCGATCAACTCCTCCGGCGCATACAACAACAGTCCCAGATCAGAGGGTCTTCCCCAATCCTGATGGTATTTAAGCAGCCCGGGTTTAAATATGATGGACTTGGAAAACGGGGGTTCGTTCGGTGGTACAAAAAGGGAGGTATAAAACATTTCCTCAAAAAAGTCCCGGTCTTCGACGGACAAATACCTGATCTGTACCTGATCGAGTTGTGAGCTGTTCACCGCCCTGGCAACTGCAAGTTCCACTGGTTTCATGCCGGACGCGGTAAGAATATTCAGGATGAATTCGGTTTTTCCTTGAATGTAGGCATCAATATCGTAAGGAAACCGGGCGGCAAGATGCTTTTTCAACTCGCCATAGGCAATTACCTGCTCCGGATGCTCCCGAAGATAATCCCGAAGATGTAGATGGTTTTGCAAACTCGGAACACCCTGCTGACAAATATAGAGATGGTGGCGTGGCCAGGTCCGGCCGGTACCATCCAATGGGACCTGATCGGAAACCGGTTTCACGGCTTCCCGTCCGGGAACGCCCTGATCGCCAACATGCCGGTATCCCAATTTTTCCAGCCGACCGATCACTTCCTCCTGTTGCGCCTCATTGGCTACCACGATATCGATATCCAGTATGGGTTTGGCTGCCAGCCCGGGAACGGATGTGCTACCTATATGCTCTATGGACAGCATGGTATCCTCCAGGAAACACTGAAATACTTCCTCGAATGCAATAAACTGTTTTGCCCATACGGGCTGATATTCGCTGACTACTATTTTAGATTTGGGCATAAGATCTATCTAAAGCGTCCAATCCACATTCTTGTACAGAATGCCTTTGCCTTTCATTGACATAGATCGATACGTCCATTCACCATCGATATTTCTCAGGTTAATGCGCACACTGATCGCATTATACACAAATTGGAACCGGGCCCGGCTGTTCTTGATCCTGAATTCGGTAACATTCATGTAAGAGTCCTCCTCACTTAGCTTTTTTGCCTCCTCGCTGGAAATCATCTTAACCGGCTTACCGGCAAAGCGAAGATCGATATGCTCCGGCAACTGACCATTGGTAAGAATCATCAGGGGCTGAAAATGTCCGTCACTGTCTTTTTGCAGGATCTTATGTAACTGCTCTAACTCAATGGCTTTTTGCAGGATATCTTCGACGGTAGTATTAGGATTTTGAAAACTTTGCAGGCCGGTCATCAGTAAAATACAACAAATAAAGTAGAGCGATTTTTTCATTGAGCTTGATCTTTGATTTACAAAAAATACACTCGAATGTAAATGTTGAGTTTCGAACAGTTTATTTTTTTCGATCAAGTATTTGTTGGCAAGGACTAATATCCTACACCGGCAAGTAAAGTATCGCAATGAGTGTTGAGTTTTAACAATAGAGATGTATTTAAGGGTGGGCCCACCTTATCCGTCTCCTCCGACTATCAAACTAATCCCAAAATTCACCCGATCGGCTGATGTTTCGCTTTGAAAAGGCCCGGAGCTTTGTCTGGTAAAGGATCTTCCTGACAAGTCCCTTAAAACCAGTGATCAAAGCAAACACCATGAAAACACGAACTAACCATCACACTAACCTCTTTTTTTCCCAACACCTTTTCTCCCTGGTATGGTGGATCATCCCCTTGACCGGATCACTTTTTTTCCCCGGTTGGGTTCATACTCCTCCACTTTGCGATCTGACGATATCCCTGGAAGCGAAGGCAGTTTCCTGCGCAGGGGAGATGGATGGCCAAATATTCATTACTCCGGTCAAAGGAACACCACCATATAAATGGCAATGGACCAGCGGCAGCCGGAACGGAAAGGGGACCGGAACAGCTATTCCCGATCTTCGGGCCGGTTCTTACAGCGTAACCGTTGAAGATCAGACCGGTTGCACAGCATCCGGCAACATTCTGGTAGGTCAGGGAGCTAAGATCGAACTTAATTGTACAGAATCGGCACCGGTTTCACAACTTGGCGCTGCGGATGGGAAGGCGCTCATTGTTATCGATGGCGGATCAGCACCCTATACATTGGCGTGGAGCGGAGCGGGAAATGGAGCCAGTAAGGAGGCTTCCAAAAACGTTAAGATCGATGGATTGCGCAGAGGGAATTATCAGCTTACCGTTACTGATGACAAAGGATGCGCGGCTGAGTGCAGCTTCACGATCGACATTAATACCTGTAATTTTTCTTTCGCTGTTACAGCCGATCCTCCGAGTTGCTCCACATTATCGGATGGTATTATCAAGATACAAACCAAAGATGGGAATCCGCCCTATCAGTGGTCCCTGTCCGGCAACCAGCAGAACCGGAAAGGAACAGGCATTCTGATCACTGATGTACCAGCCGGCAATTACCAGGTCCAGGTAACGGACAGTGATGAGTGTATGGCGACTTCGTTAGTAACAATACCTGCTCCGGCAGTTCATCCCGACCTGTCTGCCTTGCTCGAATTGTACGACGCTACCGATGGAGAGCACTGGAGCGAGAATTCAGGTTGGAAGGAAGGAAAAGAAGGAAAAAATTGTGATCCATGTACCTGGTTTGGAGTTTATTGCAATACAGCCGGAAGAGTGGAACAAATGTATCTGAGCGGACTCAATCTCAATGGCTTTCTTCCCGATCTGGAGCTTCCGGAATTAACCGATCTGGAGCTCCAGGTCAATAACCTGCAGGGCCAGTTACCTGACTTTTCCCTTCTGGCTAAGGTCGAATTGATCAATCTCAGTGAAAACCACTTGAGTGGCACCCTGCCCGATTTCCATCATCTCCAAAAACTGGAAACGCTGGACCTATCCGACAATGAGATCGGGGGAAAGATCCCTGACTTCAAAAAGCTGGAAACACTGGAGCAACTATATCTCTCATCCAACAAACTGACGGGCCAAATTCCGGATTTTAGCCGGTTTCCTAACCTGAGATCTTTTAATCTGGGATTTAACCAATTGGATGGCAGCATACCGAATTTC
>JAGQXH010000062.1 GCA_020436695.1 Lewinella sp.
TGAACAAAGATAGAAAAAAGGAAATATCTTTTTGATTACCTTTGTGCACTTTGAGGTAAAAACGGAAAATTATCAGGATATGAACATACTGGATGGAAGAACACTGGCAGTTGATATTCGCCGGGAGCTGGCTGAAGCGGTCGTTGAGATCAAGGAAAATGGCGGTAAGATCCCACACCTTGCTGCCGTATTAGTGGGGGAAGACCCGGCCAGTCAGGTATATGTGCGCAATAAGGTAAGATCCTGTGAGAAAATTGGATTTAAATCAACATTGATCCGTAAAACGGCTGATGTTACAGAAGATCAATTGATGGCGATAGTAGCGGAGCTCAATGAAGATGATGACATCGATGGCTTCATCGTCCAGCTGCCGCTTCCTGACCATATTGATGAAAAAAGAGTAACGCTGGCGATCCGGCCGGAAAAGGATGTGGATGGATTCCATCCCGTAAATTTTGGTCGTATGGCCCAAGGGCTGCCGGCTTATATCCCGGCTACTCCCAACGGGATACTGGAAATGATCAAACGTTATCATATCGACACCGCTGGTAAAGAAGTAGTAGTGGTGGGGCGAAGCAACATTGTCGGGATGCCCATGGGTATCCTGCTGGCGCAAAAGGCGTATCCGGGCAATGCTACCGTCACTATCTGTCACAGCCGAACGGCAGATCTTAGTGAGCACACCCGTCGGGCCGATATTATAGTTGCGGCCATCGGCCGGCCTGAGTTTATTACTGCTGATATGGTCAAAGAGGGCGTAGTGGTGATTGATGTAGGCATTAACCGTGTGGATGACCCATCGGCTGAGCGGGGATATCGGCTGGTAGGAGATGTCGATTATAATGATGTCGCCGCCAAAGCTTCCTGGATCACGCCGGTGCCGGGTGGGGTCGGACAACTCACGGTAGTATCCCTATTGATGAATACCTTGAAAGCAAGCCGTAAGGAGATCTATTCATGAAATACTGGAAATACACTTTCGAAGTCGATAGTGAGCATGCGGAAATATTATTGGCTTTTCTAAGTGAATGGCCTTTTGATTCCTTTCAGGAAACCGAGACGGGCCTGGATGCTTACCTGCCGGAGGATTTACAGGACGAAGTATCCGATGAAGCCATGCAGGAGCTGGCCGATAGGTTCAAGGCCGCTTATAGCCGGGAGGAACTGCCTGATATCAACTGGAATGCTACCTGGGAAGCCAATTTTCATCCCATCATCATTGACCGCTTTTGTGCGATCCGGGCGGATTTTCACGATCCGATACCGAAAGTAAAGTACGAGATCATCATCAACCCTAAGATGGCCTTCGGAACAGGGCATCACGATACGACCTGGATGATGATGAGCGCGATGCGCGATCTTGACTTAGCCCGCAAGAAAGTACTCGATTTCGGTTGCGGTACTGGTATTCTCGCCATACTGGCCGCCAAAATGGGCGCTACCATGATCGATGCCGTTGACATCGAACTGCCCGCTTACGAAAACGCTCTGGAAAACATTCAGATCAACAATTCCTTCAACGTACATGTCTTTCAAGGCAGCCTGAATGTCATCCTGGATACCAGTTTTGATTTTATCCTCGCCAATATCAATAGAAATGTAATTTTAGAGACCCTTCCCACGTTACATAAAAAACTCAATAAAGGAGGGATTTTACTGATTTCCGGCATTTTACGACAGGATGAAGACATTGTTCTGGAAACCGCCCGGCAAGCCGGGTATACGGTAGACGAAAAATTCTACCGCAATGAATGGTGTTGTTTTCAATTATTCCGCTGATCTTTTTAAGGTGGTATTCGTGAGGGCCGGAAAGGTGAATCATTTCCTTTCCCCCAACGTATATAGATTATTCCTATAGCGTAAATCATCTAGAAAAGAATCAAATCACCGGAACTATGAAGACCTTACCTCTACTGTTGTGTAGCTTTTTACTGGTATTGTTGAGTACAAGCGTTTGGGGGCAACGCCTCGAGCAATTCTCCGAAAATCAGGATGACTTCATTGCCGAGCTGGGTAAGTATATGACTTCCAGTAAACAAAAAGTGCTGGAAGAGAACTACCGGGAGTTCCAGTCGGTATTTCGTGCCGGTATGTTCAGTGATGAAGAGCAAAAGCGCATTCTGCAAACGGCCAACGCCATGTTGTCGGCGCGCATGTCGGCCAACCCTTATTTCCGGGATTACCTCAAGATCGTCATCCTTCTCAAACAGCAGGATAACGGCAATGATCTCTTTGGTAAATGGCATAAAATGCTGGATGAGTTATTGCTGGAGATGGACGTGAGCCATAAAAGACCTTTCCAGGAATTCCTTGGGTTTGCTCAGGATTTCATCGCCTCGAAGGCCTTGCGTTATTCGGATGGCGGGGTGACCTGGTATGCCATGTCGGATAAATATACGCTGGAAATGCAGGAAGGTCAACCGGCTATCATTTTTCCGGAAACCGACCTGTTAGGACAACGCAAGCAGGATTCAATTCTTATCAATAATACTTCCGGAGTGTACTATCCGGTGTCTTACCAGTGGGAAGGCCACGGTGGAAAGACCGAGTGGACCAATCTGGGCGACGAATCCGATGTATACACCATTCTTGAAGAATATAGCCTCGATACCCGCCGAAGCATTTACGAGGTGGAAAAAGCTGCACTGCACTATCCGCTGTTCTTTGGTGACCGGCTGATCAAAGGAACTTTCGCAGCCAAGTTGTCAACCGGTAATGAAAAGACCACCGTGGGGTCTTTCCCTCGTTTCGACTCGCGGGAAGGGATGATGTCCATCACCAATTTCGGTACCGGAGTGGAATTCCGGGGGGGCTTCCGGATCAAGGGAAGCACCATCTACGGTTACGGTGAAAAAGATGATCCGGCTACGCTTGAATTGTACGACAAGAACGGTAAACTCGTATACCGGGGCCGGGCAGAACAATACGCTATTAAGAGTGAGGAACTCATTCTAGGAGAGCACGTTGAATCTACACTCTATTTCAAGAATGACTCTTTATACCATCCTTCCGTTAACCTTAGTTTTGACGTACAAAAGCGGGAGATCCAGCTGAGTAGGGGCGACCGCGGTAGTGATCGCAACCCATTTTATAACTCGATGAACCAGGTGAACATCGATGCGGAAACCATCAACGCCTTTCTTGAAAGTGATTCACTGGTGATCGGAAAACCTTCTATTAAAGAAGCATCCAAGCGGGACGTGGTTTTTGAATCTTTCGGATATTTCCACCCCCGGAACTATCAACGCTTCCAGAATATCGCTACCGTGAACCCGCTGGCTATCATGAAGGTAACGGCTGAAAAAGAAGGTACCAACTTTCTGGATGCCGATATGGTGGCTAAAAGGATCAACCCCAAATTTTCGGTAGAGAATATTCAGACCCTGCTTTATGATCTGGTGGCCGACGGTTTCATCAACTATGATAGTGACAAGCAGCAGATCGAAGTAAAAGATAAGGTATTCCATTATGTAGACGCTGCCCGCAACCAGGTGGATTACGATGGTTTGAACATTCGCTCCAGTACACTTTCTACCAATGCGATCATGAACCTGAAGGATGAGACCATCACCATTGACGGTATCCGGAGTATCGAATTTAGTCCGGCGCAACGGGTGGCGGTCAAACCGCTCGGCGAGAAAGTAGTGATGCAGGGCAACCGGAACATGAGCTTCGACGGTCACGTCTACGCCGGTTACAGTATGATGGAAGGCAAGGATTTTCGCTTTAATTACGAGAAATTCCTGGTAGAACTCGACTCGGTGCGGTATTTTGATCTGTTCGTTCCCACCGGAGAGAAAAATAACAATATGGACAGGGTGGCGAAATCCATCGCTTCCCGGATCGAGCACGTCAACGGGGTGCTTTTGATCGACGCGCCGAATAACAAATCCGGTAAGGATAGTATCCAGATGTTCCCGAGCTTGCAGACCCAGGGTTTCTCTTATGTTTACTACGATCAGGATACTATTCAGGAAGGTGCTTACGGCCGCGATTCCTTCTATTTCCAGCTGGAGCCCTTTAGCTTCAATCAGTTGGATGATTATCTGGCGGAGGATATAAAATTCAAAGGTTCACTGACCTCGGGCGGTATTTTCCCGGATTTTAAAGAAACACTGGTATTGAGGGAGAATAATTCACTGGGTTTTAAAACCAAGACACCCGAGGAAGGGGAGGTCGCCTACGGTGGGAAAGGAAGATATGCGGGAGAACTGGATTTGAGTAATAAGGGATTTTATGGCCGGGGGAATATGCAATACCTCAATGCTTCCATTGACTCGGAAGATATCATCTTTAAACCAAGTGAAGCTACGGCCGGGGCTGATCGGTTTGACCTGGAAGAAGACCGAACGCCGGGCTCGGAAGTGCCGCAGGTGCGGGGTAGTGATGTACGAATCAACTGGCGACCGCAGAAAGATAGTATGTATGTCCGAACGCTAGAAGATCCCTTCAAACTGTTCAAGCAGGACGATCACGTTTTCGATGGTACCCTTATTCTTACTCCGGATGGGCTCAAAGGGGACGGTACCCTCGACTGGTCCAAAGCCTTTTTAAAGAGTGGTTATTTCTCCTTCGGTGCCTTTTCTACCCAGGCCGATACCACCAGTGTCGGTATCAAGGCACTGGATGCTGAGGAATTGGCACTGAGTACCAATAATGTATCCGCAGATGTGGATTTCGATGCGCAGAAGGGCCTCTTCAAAGCTAACGATCAGTTTCTGGTAACTACACTTCCATACAACCAGTATATCACCTCCATGAACGAGTTTACCTGGGATATGAAGGAAGAAACGATCGACTTTAAGGCAGATGCCGGAAAGTACGGTGTATTTACCTCCATCCACCCAGATCAGGACTCCCTGACGTTCAGAGGGCAAAATGCGTTCTATAATCTCAAAACCAGCCAGCTGAATATAGAAGGAGTACCGCATATCGTATCGGCCGATGCCTTTATTTATCCGGATAGCGGTCTGGTAGAGATCCAGAAAGGAGGGGTAATGACCACCTTGCAGCAGGCCCGGATCGTAGCAGATACCACTAATAAATATCACGTGATCAACCGGGCAACAGTAGAGGTGCTGGGGCGGCGTAAATATCGTGCGTCAGGATTCTATGAATATAATATCGGTGATCGTCAGCAGGAGATTAAATTGCAGGATATTATTGGCCAGCCGGTAGGTAAAGGAAGTTACAGCGAAAAGAAAACCGTAACCCGAGCCATTGGTGAGGTGAAGACCGGTGCAAACTTCTACATTGATCACAAAACACAGTTTCAGGGCCGTATTACCCTTAACGCTGAAGCTAAAAACCTGCAATTCGATGGTTTTGCCCGACTGGATGCTGACAAATTGCCAAGACCATATTGGTTCACCATCAGTAGTGAGGGGGATAAAAAAGACTTAGCCATTCGCTACGATACGCCAAAAAGCTTTGATGGAGAACCGCTCGAGACTGGTTTATTCCTCAGTAAGGAAAATAGCCGGATCTATCCGCGGGTAATGGCACCGTTGCATTTCAGAAAAGACCGTCCTATTTTTTCCGCAAAGGGATATTTCAAATATAATCAGGAGCGGGACCAGTTCATCTTTGGCGATTCGCTGAAAGTATTGCGGCAGGAGTTGACTGGTAATCAGTTCATCTTTAAAAATGTAGATGGTTCAGTGGAGGCCGAAGGCAAGTTCAATATCGGGTCCGGTCTCAAATACATTAAAGTGGACGCTGCCGGTACAGCTAAAACGGCTTTCCCTCCGCCATCCGAAGTGGAAGATGAGATCATGCCGGCCGCCGGAGACGAACCCGAACCGGAGACACCGGTAGTGGAAGAAAATGATCCCAATATGATGCTTTTGGAAGAAGATACTGAGGAAAAGATCGACAGTATCCTCCGGGGGCCCAAAGTAGTGGATATTCCATTTACTACCGACCTCATGGCCGGCATTCAGCTCATCGTTCCGGAAAACCTGCTGAAGATCATGCTGCAGGATGTACGGACGTCCAGTTTCGATGCTCCCGCACTGACACTACTCAATGATATCAACTTCTACCGGAAAGCCGCTCAGGAACTTTTCCCGCCCACTACCAAGGAAATGCAACAGTCACTGGAAGGTTTAACGTCCGGTTATCTGGATATTCAGCCGAAGTACAATCCATACACCATATTGTTCAGCCGGCTGAAGATGAAATGGGATCCGGACTATCAGTCTTTTGTAAGTATGGAAGACAAGAATGGTGTGATCAGTGTCGCCGGTGAACCGATCAATAAGATGTTGACCTGTCACGTAGAGTTCAAGATGCCATCCAATGAGGACGACCGTCTTTACATTTACCTGAAGTCGCCGAGTGAATTTTTCTACTTCTTCGGTTTCAAACAGGGCATATTGAGTATCACTTCCAATAACCCTACTTTCATGGAAGCTTTTGATAAACTCAAGCCTAAAGATCTGATACAGAAAATGGCCGATGGAGAAACCTACGAGATACAGGCGGTTGAGCCGGGTTCGGCTAATTTGTTCCTGCGGCGGGTACAGGCAACACGACAATAATTTTTTACAGATACTGAAAATTGTATCTGTAAATCACATATTATTAATAAAAGTTTATGATATTTGCCGCTGAAGGCAAACTTTGTATTGCCATCAAGAATATTTGTTAGTGTTTGATTGGAGCGTATCTGGCTGCAGCCGGGGCGCTCTTTTTTATTGGCTAAATAAAATAAAAACCCCAACCTTCTGCGTTTATAAAACGTTCCTTAGGATATATTAAGGTTTTACGATAAATAAGGGCCTGTCCGCAATCGGATGGGCTTTATTTTTTAGGTTGCGAAATGAGTGGCGAAGAATAGATAGGAAGAAAAAAGGTAAATAAATTTGCCTCTCATATAATCTTATCCCAACCGAGGGCGTTGAATACAAGAACACGCTATTTCTAGCTGTACTTCCCAATTAATAGTTGAACATAATAAGGAAATTAACACGCTTTGGTATCGGACCGCCCGATGCGGGACCGAGCTGAATTATGTACCCAAATAGATCATCCTTATGAAAAAACGAGTTCAACTATTGAGCCTTCTGCTCCTGCTTTCTCAATTATCTTTTGCTCAATTTAAAGTGATTGGAAAAGGCATTATCGGTGGTAGTGAAATGCCGGAAGATGCCTTTCAGGTGAATGGAGATATGCAACTGGCCGAATCTTCTCCCTTTTTGCGCCTGATGTCCACTACCGGTGCCAATGCCGGTATCAATTGGAAAAGTGCAACCGAAAGCAATCTGGGGGCACTGTTCCTGGATCCCGATACGGGAAACTTCTTTTTCGACATCAACGGTTTTAGCACGAATGGAGCTGAGGCCGAATTTACCTTCGATGCAAACGGCCGGCTGGGCATTGGGTATAACAATCCCATCGCACCCCTGCATATTCTGAATGCGGGAGAAGAGCTGGTACATCTGGAATCATCCGCAGCCAGCAAATTACTGGCTTTTTATCAGGAAGGTGTGCGGAAAGGCATTTTATCCAACGTTAATAATGATCTCATCTTCGGAGTAGATGATGCCGGTGGTCAGTTTAAGTTTCAGGTGGAGGGAAATACCCGTTTGACCCTGGAAAATGACGGAGATCTGTTAGCCGGAACCACTAACCGTCTGAGCACGTATACGTTGGCTCATGCCGATGGCTCGGGAGCGGAAAACGGTTTTACCCTGCTGAACAGCGGAGTTGAAGGCCGTTACTGGAACCTTTACGTGAACAACGAGACCGCAAATTTCCAATTGTTCCAAAACGGAGTGTTCAAGGGGCGTTTTTTGGCTTCGGACGGTACTTATACCCCAACTTCCGACAAACGGTATAAGAGCGATATTCAGGAATTGGATGCGGTACTGGATAGGATCAGGCAACTGCGGCCGGCAACTTATCACATGAAACACGATCCTTCCGGCCGTGAACACATTGGTTTCATTGCCCAGGAAGTAGCCGAAGTGTTTCCGCAAATGGTATACGCAGGGCCGGTGGGCGATACCGATGAAGAAGCCTATACCATGAATTACAACAGCATGGCCGTAGTGGCGGTAAAAGGGATCCAGGAGCTTTCAACGCAGGAAACACTATTGGAGGAAAAACAGGAAAAACTGGAAAAGGAAATGTCATCGCTGCGTGCTGAAAATCAATGGCTCCGCGATGAACTGCAGGCAATGAATACCACGGTACAGGATCTTAAAAAACTGTTGGCTGTAGTCGCCCAGGTGCAGGAAAACTGTTGCCAGATGAGTGCTACTGATATGGTGATGCCCAATCTGGAAAATAAGGCAACTTCTGGGGAAGATCGAGCCGTGTTGAAGCAGAACAGCCCCAATCCGTTCGACCGGGAAAGCCGGATCGAATTCTTTATTCCAGAACAGGCGCAGGAGGCTTATTTAACCATTTCCGACATTAGTGGCCGGATATTGAAGCAGATCTCTCTGACTCAGCGGGGCACTGGTGAGATAAAACTTAAAGTGGGCGATGTACCTGCCGGTCAACATACTTATTCGCTGTTTGTGGACGACGAACTGATCGAGACCAGGAAAATGGTGGTAATCAATTGATGAGTTCCTTGCTCCAGGCAAAATCGGGATAATGCAAGGTTTACATCGGAAACAGGATTTCAAATTTTGATATAAGTAATAAGCTTTGAGATTTAATATATTTTTTGCTAGATCATAAACGATCACAGAATCGTAGTATCAAATCTCTAACTTCTGGTAAATACATGCTGCTTAACTAAGATTGATATTGGGTGAGGAAGTCCCGATGCGGACGCTACTGAACCCAATATCTTTTTTTGACTTATCCATTAATTTCTTTCTTCTGGCTATCACCTCCACATCCAGCAGCAATCCTGATAATCTGTAACCATATGAAACAGCAGGCCGATTGCCACAATACGTAATGGAGAAAAGAAGGTCATTCCGATATAGATCATTATGGCAAGGTAAGAATGCAGCGGATGAAAGCCGATGCTGCAACGATTGGGATCAAAAAGCGGATCTGCCAGCAAATGATCCAGGTCAACCAGCATGGTGGCCAACATGATCAGCCAGGCTTTTTTCCATTGAGGGCGGAAAAACAACCAGGCGATCAGCCCCGGAAACAGGAGATGAAGACTGTAATGGAGCAGGGGTTGTACTATGGACATTAAAAAAGGGCTCATACCAATAGGGCTTTCCGGGCGCTGAAAGCTGCTTAATTAACTCAAATTGTCAGAAACTGAGTTCCGGGATCTGCGCACAAACCACCACGCAAATGGCAATCCGGTAGCAATGAAGGCTACGTCAACCAGTGATTTTTCCCATTCAAAATAAGCGCGAATGAATACCAGCAGGATCAATCCGATAAAATAAAGACCGGGTAGGATAGGGTAGAGCGGTACTTTGTAGACCTCATCTCCACCTACCCTCTGTTTTCTAAGTTTAAATAATGCCAGTGTCGTGAATAAGTAGAAGATTAGAACGGCAAAGGTCATGCCTGCCACAATGTTCTCAAAGTTCTTTCGCGCCAGCAGAATAACCACTGCCCAGACGCAATGGGCAATAATAGCCCGGGAAGGCGTGCGGAAGGTCGGATGCACAAAATCAAACCATTTGAAAAAAAGGCGATCCTTGGCCATGGCGTAATAAACCCGGGGAGCCGTCATCATGGTGCCGTTGATGCTGCCGGAGGCGGAAAACATTACGGAAATGGCGATGATAGCTGCTCCGATCGGACCAAAAAGCTCGGTAGCTGTGGTAGAGGCTACGCGCTTGGTTGCCCGGACACCTTCCATTCCCAACACGTAGTGATACAAAAAAATAGCCAGCAGATAGGTGATGATCACCAGCGCGATCCCCCAGAAAAGACTCAAAGGAATGGTCCGCTTGGGATCTTTCATTTCTCCGGCTGAATAACCGACCCGGTCCCAACCCAGATACGAAAAAACGATCAGCATCATGGTCGCTCCAAAGGCAGCAAATGGCCCCAGATCGGAAGTTGGAGGTGCGGTAGTGTGCAACAGGTTCTCCTGTCCCTGCACCAGGATCAGGCCGGCGACTACCAACAGGAATAGTCCGCCCACCTTGATAATGGTAGAAATATTTTGATAGATACTGGCACGCTTGATACCAACGTAGTTGAGCGCGCCCAGCAGAGCGATCACCAAAATGCAAAGGGCAGTGTGAGTAAAAGAAGTGAGTTTGACAAAATGTTCGAAGTAATCAACGGTAACGATCGCCAGACCGGCGGCCGGACTGGTACGAATGATGAATAGCTGGGCCCAACCGAAAATAAAACCCACATAGGGGCCGAAGGCACGGGAGAGATAGACATATTCTCCACCGGTGTTTGGCAGACGGGTACCGAGTTCGGCGTAGATCAGTCCACCCATAAAGACAAAAGCACCCACCAGCACCCACAACCACATAATACTGGAGAAGGAATCCTGGTAACCGGCTATCACCTGAGGAGTGGAATAAATGCCGGCACCAATGGTAATACCGATCAGTATGGTAATGCCTTCAAAAAGGCCCAGACTTCGTTTTAGCTGCGGTGTTGCGGATATAGGTTGTTCCTCCAAGGCCATTATTTTAAGTTATAGCCTGAAGGTATTGAAAAAATAGCAGTTGGTGGTTTATTTTAGTCGGCAGCCGATAGTTGGCAGTCGGTCAACTTGTCGATATGACTGCTAATTGCCGACTATCGACTGCTAACGGATAACTGATAAATCAAAGTGCTACATTCTCCGTAATCTCCAGCCCATAACCGATCAGCCCCACCCGCCGGCGGGGATTATTGGTCAGCAAACGGATCTTACTGACGCCAAGCTCTCTCAATATCTGTGCTCCAACGCCATAGTCCCGCTGATCCATATCCAGTTTGCGATAGGCTTTGGGCTCCACTCCGTTTTTTTGATCGTTGCGGATCTGCTGTAATTGCAGCAACAGATTCTCATTATTTTCACTGTGCCGCATGAACAGCAATATACCTTTTTCCTGTTCGGCGATCCGCTCCATTACTTTTTGCAACTGACTGGAAATATCACCAAATACAGAACCCAGCAGAGCGCCGGTTTCCGTGGAGGAATGGACGCGCACCAAAACTGGTTCGTCCGATTTCCAGTTGCCTTTTTTGATAGCCAGATGAATATCTCCGGTGGTGATCTGCCGGAATGGGATCACTTCAAACGGGCCATAGGGCGAATCGAGAAGGACGCTGTTTTCCTTGCGGATGATACGCTCGGTCAGCATGCGGTAAGCCACCAGATCTTTGATGGTGATCACTTTCAGGTCGAATCTTTTCGCGATCTTCATCAGATCGGGTAGACGAGCCATTGTACCGTCTTCATTCAGGATTTCTACCAGTACTCCCGCCGGATAGTATCCAGCCATACGTGCCAGATCAATAGTGGCTTCGGTGTGGCCGGTTCGGCGTAGTACACCGCCGGTCTTTGCCCGGAGTGGACAAATATGGCCAGGCCGGGCCAGATCTGTAGGCAAGGTAGCCGGATCAGCCAGAGCTTTAATGGTCATGGACCGGTCATAGGTAGAAATACCGGTAGTGCAACCCCGACCGATCAGATCGACGGTGACGGTAAAGGCTGTTTCGTGCAGTGCGGTATTGGATGAGACCATCAGGCCCAAACCCAGCTCATCGGCCCGTTGTTCTTCAATGGGGGCACAGATCATACCTCGCCCGTGCGTGATCATGAAGTTGATGATCTCCGGCGTAACGCAATCTGCTGCACAGATAAAATCGCCTTCGTTTTCCCGGTCTTCATCATCTACTACGATGATCACTTTTCCGGCTTTGATGTCAGCGATCGCTTCCTCTATGGTATTAAGAGGGTAATTGTTGTCGTTTTGGAGGCTCCCAGACATTATTTTTTACACCTTTTATAAATCGAAAAAATCCAATCAGTAGCGCCAGGTTCATTAAAAAGAAATAGCGAATATTTCGGATGAA
Organism: Lewinella sp.; assembly: GCA_020436695.1. GTDB lineage: Bacteria > Bacteroidota > Bacteroidia > Chitinophagales > Saprospiraceae > Flavilitoribacter. The sequence continues at coordinate 11,965 of JAGQXH010000062.1, forward strand.
CCTCCATTGTATCCCCAGGTTTCGCAACAGGGCATCCAACATTGGCAGGGCAAAATAAAACACATTCACGAAAAGAAACAACCAAGTATAGAAGTAGTTGTGCGTCATTACCCACAACAGGAGGCTGCAAACATAGAAGATCAGCAGGAAAAATGGTCCCAGCCAGCGCAGTACCTTATGGGAAAAAAAGGCAAATGATAACGGCCGGAACGGAGGCCACCAGAGATGACGAAAAGTGCGGAGGTTCTGATAATTTCCCGTTGATATTCTCGCTTTACGCCGGAACTCTTCCCGCCATTCGTGCGATACCGCCTCATGACAGATGGCTTCCAGATCATTGATCGCTCGGCCACCCCGCTCGAAAGCACGCATGGCCATGTAAAAATCGTCTACGAGATAATTGGCGGGCACTGGACTGAAATAGTCGGAGCGCAGGCAGTAGCAACCGCCAAATGGACCGATCATAGTTCCCCAAACCAGGCCTTCGGCATGTTTAAGCCGTACTTCACCGGTCAGATACTGATCTTCGGAACGGGAGATCCCTGCCGACTGCAATCCTACATGTTGCATATGTGCATCCACAATGGCCAGGGAAGGCTGCCCGAAATGACGGGTGAGTTTGGCAAGACAGTCTTCCTTTAACATAACATTGGCATCGGTGATCAGCAAAACGTGTTGATCGGAAGGCGGAAGGTGCGCCGTTGCTTCTTTATATAGTCTGTTAATCAGTCCGGGTTTGCCGGTTCGCCCGGTATAGGCAAAGAAATGAATACGTTCATCTTCAGCGGTATAACGCTGCAAAATGGTATTGGTGTTATCAGTGGAATGATCCGAACCAATGTAGAACCGAAGCTGATGTTGAGGGTATTGTTGCCGGAGCAGGGTTTCCATTTTTTCCGCTATGACCTTTTCTTCATTATAAACGGCCATCAGTACCGACACGAAAGGAAGGTCAGACAAAGTTACCGGTGTTGCTGGGGGCTGTTTTCCTGCCAGCCGGTCCATGATCTTCGGATACAGCCAATAGCTATGGAAAAGAAATAAGAGACAAAGGATAAGGGCGGTCAGGAAAAGTATTTCCATGAAGGTGTGGGTACAGACCTTTCAAATAATACAGCGGACAATTTCGTTGCCAACAACATAACTCACACAAGGTCGCTTATTTTCAGTTCTTCCGGGGGATGATCATCTGTTTTCCCAAAATTCCGTCGCGGCCTTGTGTGAGTCTGAGTTGATTATCAAATTATGCATTCCCGAAAAGGGCAATCAATCAAATAATTATCAATACTAAGTAGTAGAAATGATCCGTTGCAATGCTTGTTCGATCTCTACCGCGCCACGCAGGTTCAGGGCCGCAATACGGCCCTCCTTATCAATGAGGAAAGTTCGCGGAATACTGCGCACACCGTAGGCCGCAGCCGGTCCGGAATCCCATTTCTGCAGATCACTTACATGATAGGGCCATTTCAGATTATCATCCTGAATGGCTTTGATCCAGCGCTCTTTGGAGCGTTCCAACTGACTGGCCAGTTCTGAGTTGTCATTACCGAGACGAGCCCGGGAACGTTCGTCCAGGCCATCGAGCGATACGCTGAATACCGTAAAGCCCTGGCTTTTGTATTTGTCATAAACCTTTACCACATTTGGGTTTTCACGGCGGCACGGACCGCACCAGCTGGCCCAGAAATCAAGCAGCACTACCTGTCCTTTCAGATCGGAGAGGGAGAACTTCTTACCATAGGGGTCTGTCAGCTCAATATCCGGTGCGGGTTGACCGATCTGGATACGCTGGGTAGCCATTTCCTGGGAGTACTGACGCTCGATGTAGGAGATATACTTGCCGTACTCCATGGTCATTTCACCGTTCGGATCGGTGGCGCTTAGTTTGTCCAGTGCCAGTTTTTGGATGTCCAAAAAGCGGGGATCACCCAGTGCCCGATAGGCCACAAAGGCTCCCAGGGTCGGATTATCGGTGGTTTCTACAAACGTTTTAATATCATCGGAAGTGATCTTGCGGCTGATCAGTCCCTGCATGGTATTTACCAGGGTTTCGGTATCATCGGATCCACTTACTTCTACCTCGTAGTTTTGCAGGGTATTCAGATCGCCGTTGATCGTGATCGTTCCTTCGGTGCCATTCAGGGCCAGATTGATCCGCTTGGCCCCTACACGCAGATTGTAGATTCCCGGGTCGATACCTTCCGGGAAGCCAATTGCAAAATTGCCCTGACCATCCAGGTTAGATTTTCCGACTACACTGCTGGCTTTGCCGATAATGACCTGGTCGACAAATGCCTGCATATTGGCCGCATTCTTGATCGTTCCCTTTATGACCGTTCCGTTGGCAGCCTTTTCACCACATTGCCAGCTGAAAAAAGCCAGGCTTACCAATAGAATAAAGGTTATTGTTCGTCTCATGTCCATCAAGGATTTTTATTTGTTCGTTAATTGGTGTTCAAATATAGGAAATTAAGTCGTAAGCGATTAAGTCTCCACTGGTTAAGTATATCTCAAAAAACGCTATGGTCGCTGATATGGTTGAACTCTGGTTTGCATGATCGCAATACGGACCATCAAAAAACGAAGGTATCCTTTCTTATTCAACGCACCAGGTAATTGATCCAGAAGAACAGCACCAGATAGATCCACAAGCCATCCAGAAAATGCCAGTAGATGGTAAGCAATCTCAATCGGAGCAGTTTTGCCGGATCGGAAAAGTACACCAGTACACTGACCGGTTCCTGCATGTACTTATTTGCCCGCCAAAGAAAAGTGCCCAGAAAGGGGATACCGAAAATAACGTGGGCAAAATGCAGAGCTGAAATAATGTACAGATAACTGGCCGAGTTGTCCGAGTTGATAAGAATATCCTGCCGAAAGAGCTCCCGCCAACCGAAGATCTGAGCCGCGAGAAAAAATACGGATAGTAAAATGGTGATCAGCAGGAGGCGTTTATAGCCGGCAGTATCATCCCTTTTGTACGCCTTTTTAGCCTGGATCATGGTGAAGCTGCTGGCTAGCAGGATCAGCGTATTGAATACAAAAATCGTAGGCAATTTAATTGGCGGCAGATCACTTTGTACCCGCGTATAGATAAATGCTGCACTTAGTGCCAGAAAAAGAGCAGTAAGACCAAACAGGATCAGGGCCAGCATCACATTATAAGGATGAAAGGCAAAGGAGTCAAATTCGTTATACTCGTCGTTGTTTGGTTGTAATTCGGACTGGCTCAAGTTAAAGTATTTTGTCAGTTAGTCTGAAACGCAAATCACTGGGGCAGGACGTACGCTCCAACGGCTTACTTTACAAACAAAAAAACCGCTAAGCTGTTGCAGCTAGCGGTCTCTTTGTTATATCTGTGCACCGGTACAGTGTTTACCGGACCGGTAGTGTACTATCTACAAAACACCTATGCCGGTTGTTTAACGGAATCCACAATGGATTTGAACGTATCCGGGTGGTTCATGGCCAGATCAGCCAGTACTTTGCGGTTGAGGCTGATATCGCTTTTTGACAAAGCGTTCATCAGGCGGGAATAGCTCATTCCGTGTTGACGGGCGCCGGCGTTAATACGGGCGATCCACAGGGAACGGAAGGCTCTTTTCTTGTTTTTGCGGTCACGATAAGCGTACACCAGGCCTTTCTCAACTGCATTTTTGGCAACGGTATAAACATTACCACGTGCGCCAAAATAACCTTTGGCGGCTTTTAAGATCTTTTTGCGTCTTCTTCTGGACGCAACGGCATTTACCGAACGAGGCATAATTTCTACATTTTAGTACAATACAGGGACCGTCCTTGCGGCTCTTTTACCTGTATTCTCGTTAAAAAATAGTGATAAAATGAGCTTACTTCTTGCAAAGCATCCGCAGTACCCGTGACTCATCAGCGGGGCTTACGACGGTTGCATCACGCAGGCGCAATTTGGCTTTATTACTTTTCCGACGCATCATGTGCGAAGTCTTTGCTTGAAAGCGCTTCACTTTTCCGGATCCAGTCACCTTGAAACGTTTCTTGGCGCTGGAGTGCGTTTTCATCTTTGGCATGATTACAATTTTTTTGAAAAAGGACTGCAAAGATAGGGGAATTCCTGAATATTATGGTAAAGAGGATGAAATATTATTCAGGAAAGGTTGGCTTGGATGGAATGGAATTGCATAGGGTAGCATGGATCATATACACCATGCTACCCCATGCCGGCCATGCGGCTCCGTACAACTTTATTTCTTAGCCTTCTTAGGCGAGATAATAACGATCATACGCCGACCTTCCATTTTTGGAAGTGCTTCGGCGGCTCCCACATCCTCCAGCTCTTTCATGAAACGCAGCAACAGTAATTCTCCACGGTCTTTGAAGACAATGGTCCGGCCACGGAAATGCACATAGGCTTTCACCTTGGCACCGTCTTCCAGAAAACCGCGGGCGTGGCGCATTTTGAATTCGAAATCATGATCGTCCGTATTCGGACCGAAGCGGATCTCTTTAACTACCGTTTTTGCCGCTTTCGCTTTGATCTCCTTTTCTTTCTTTTTCTTTTCGTAAAGGAATTTGTTGTAGTCGATGATGCGTACAACAGGAGGTTTTGCGTTTGCAGCGATCTCAACTACATCCAGGCCCATACGATCGGCCCAGTCACGTACTCGACGGGTAGGGTAGATGTCTGATTCGACGGTTTGTCCAACAAGTTTACTGAGGTCTTCCAGGTTATCTCCAACCAATCTTACTTCAGGAACACGGATATGTTCATTGGTGCGAAATTGATCCTTGGGATCTTCTTTTCTTTGATAATTACGGTTGTTTCTCTTTGCCAAATGTGTTTTTTTTGATGAATAAATTTTGTTTGGTAGTGGGTAGTTGAAATCGGATTTCGGATTATTCCGCAAAGATAATGATGCCATTCCATTATCCAAGATCAATTACTCCATACACTTGTAGAATTAGCATTATGTTTTAAAAGTTCCCTGACTATTAAGAATAGCAGGTGCAGGTGTCCGTAAAACAGAAGTACACCCTTCAGGTCGAAGGGTGTACTTCTAACGACAAATATATCAATTATTTCTTCACATCGTCTGTTTTGACCTTTTTCGGTAACTGGATCACCAGTGATTCACCATCTTCGGCCAGCTGTGCTTCCAGTACCTGCCCTTCCTCGAGATTCTCGTTCAGGATGAACTCGGCCAGCGGGTCTTCCAGGTATTTCTGGATAGCCCGGTGAAGCGGACGTGCACCGAATTGCGGATCGAATCCTTTTTCGGCAACGAATTTCTTGGCATCTTCGGTCAGTACCAGTGAGTAACCCATACCGGAAAGGCGCCGGTGCAGATCCATCAGCGTAATGTCAATGATACTGAAGATCTCGTCCTGCCCCAGGCTGTTGAAGATCACCACATCGTCGATCCGGTTGAGAAATTCCGGAGAGAAGGTGCGCTTCAGTGCATTCTGGATGACGCCTTTGGTGTGATCCTCGGCGGCTTCCTGGCGTGCTTTGGTGGCAAAACCGACCCCCTGGCCAAAATCTTTCAACTGACGTACTCCGATATTGGAGGTCATGATGATCAGTGTGTTCTTGAAATCCACCTTGCGGCCCAGACCATCGGTCAGTTGACCGTCGTCCAGCACCTGCAGCAGAATATTGTATACATCCGGGTGTGCCTTCTCGATCTCATCCAGCAGTACCACAGAATATGGTTTACGACGAACTTTCTCCGTCAGCTGGCCACCTTCTTCGTAGCCCACATAACCCGGAGGCGCACCGATCAGGCGGCTCACGGAGAATTTCTCCATGTATTCACTCATATCGATCCGGATGAGCGCATCATCGGAGTCGAACAGGTAGCGGGCCAGGGCCTTGGCCAGTTCTGTTTTACCCACCCCGGTCGGGCCGAGGAAGATGAAAGAGCCGATGGGCTTGGAAGGATCTTTCAGACCTACGCGGTTGCGCTGAATGGCTTTGGTGATCTTGGTAATGGCCTCGTTTTGACCGATGATCACCTCCTGCAGGTCTTTCTCCATGCCGATGAGCTTCTTACTTTCGCTCTGGGCAACCCGTTTTACCGGAATACCGGTCATCATGGATACCACTTCGGCAATATCCTCTTCTTCTACCGGGTAGCGCTTGGTTTTGGCTTCCTCTTCCCACTGCACTTTGGCAAACTCGAGTTGCCGGCTCAGCTTGGATTCCTGGTCGCGCAGTTCAGCTGCCTGCTCGTACTGCTGGTTCTTCACCGACTGGTTTTTTTGCTCTTTCAGATCTTCGATCTTCTTTTCCAGCTCTTCAATGTGTTCCGGCACGTGAATGTTCTTCAGGTGTACGCGGGCACCCACCTCGTCCAGAACGTCGATGGCTTTATCCGGCAGGAAGCGGTCCGTGATGTAGCGGTCACTCAACTTGACGCAGGCATCGATGGCTTCGTCCGAGTAATTTACATTATGGAACTCTTCGTATTTCGGTTTGATATTGTTCAGAATGTGAATGGCTTCTTCGGCGCTGGGCGGATCAACCATTACTTTCTGAAAGCGGCGGTCCAGTGCTCCGTCCTTCTCGATGTGTTGGCGATATTCATCCAGTGTAGATGCTCCGATACATTGCAATTCGCCACGGGCCAGTGCCGGTTTGAAGATGTTGGAAGCATCCAGAGAACCGGTAGCTCCACCGGCACCCACAATGGTATGGATCTCATCGATGAAGAGGATGACGTCGCGGGATTTTTCCAGCTCGTTCATGATGGCTTTCATCCGCTCTTCGAACTGGCCACGGTACTTGGTACCGGCTACCAGTGCGGCGAGATCGAGCATTACGATCCGCTTATTAAATAAGGTGCGGGAAACTTTCTTCTGCACGATCCGCAGGGCCAGCCCTTCCACGATAGCCGTTTTACCTACACCGGGCTCACCGATGAGGATCGGGTTGTTTTTCTTACGGCGGCTCAGGATCTGGGATACCCTTTCGATCTCGTTTTCCCGTCCGATGATCGGATCCAGTTTGCTTTCTTCGGCCAGTTTGGTGATGTCACGTCCGAAGTTGTCCAGCACCGGTGTGCGGGATTTGGCTGCACCTTTACGTTGCTGATAAGCTCTGCCTTGCCCTTCTTCCTCATCGTAGGGCTCATCCTGATCGGGAGCCTGAGCGTAGGGCTCGATATTGGAAGAAGAGGTGAAATCCTGTTCCTGGCGGACGTACTCCAGT
>JAGQXH010000630.1 GCA_020436695.1 Lewinella sp.
CATTCCCACAGGATTGGAAAAGTCCCTGCCTCCCGACGAACAAAAGATCTATGACGCCATCGCCCGGCGCTTCATCGCCGCTTTCTACCCGGACTGTATCGTAGCGAAAACCACGGTGATCGGCGAAGTAAAGGAAATACGTTTCAAGGCTACCGGCAAAGAAATTCTGGAAGGAGGCTGGCGGGTATTGTACCCAAAACCAGCGGCCACATCGCAGGATAATCAGAAGGAAGAAAAAGACAACAAGGATGAAGAAAAGATACTGCCGGCATTTACCAAAGATGAACAGGGACCGCACGAACCTCAATTGGTAGAAAAACAAACTACCCCACCCAAAAATTACACGGAGGCCACTCTCCTGCGCGCCATGGAAACTGCCGGTAAAAAAGTAGATGATGCCGCCCTGCGTGAATTGATGAAAGCCAACGGCATTGGTCGTCCCTCCACCCGGGCCAACATCATTGAAACGCTTTTCAAACGCAAATACATCCAGCGGCAGAAAAAGCTGATCCTGCCTACGGAAATGGGCATCCAGCTGATCGATACTATTCAGAATGAGTTATTAAAATCAGCGGAATTGACCGGACAATGGGAAAAGCAGCTCCGGGAGATCGAGGACGGCGCGCATTCTTCCAGTGCTTTTATTGATGATATGCAACAAATGGTAACGGCCCTGGTGCAGGAAGTAAAACAGGACGATACCGCCCAAAGATTGGCTCAGCCGGCATCGCCCTGGAGCAAAAAGCAATCTTCCGGGCGAGAACGGCCTAAGACTAACAAGACTATGAAGCCCTCCGCTTCATCGGGCCTTACCGATCAATTCTGTCCCAAATGCCGAAAGGGCAAGCTCCTTAAAGGGAAAACAGCCTATGGCTGCAGCAGGTGGCAGGAGGGTTGTAGTTTTCGGCTTCCTTTTACTTATGCGGAGAAGGAGATCCCCGAAAAACAACTCTTTCGCCTCTTGCAAAAGGGAAGTACAGTGCAACTGAAGGGTTTCAAGATCGGCAACGCCAAACAGGCCGGTTATCTCCGGTTTACGGACGATTACCAACTGACTTTTGAAGTAAACAATAAAGTGCGCAAGGAAGCTTCGGTCACAACACCTACCTCCCACACTCCTACCGGAAACGAGCGCCCTTTATGCCCTAAATGCGGCATCGGCCATATCATCCGGGGAAAAACGGCCTACGGATGTAGTAACTGGCAAACCGGATGCAGTTTCCGCTTTTCTTTTCAGGAATTAAGGAGACTGGCGGCAGGGCGGGAACTGACCAAGGAACTGGTCTTGAAGCTCATGCAACAACACACTTAGTAGTTTAGGGGTGTGTAGAAAGTCTTTCCCTAAGCATACAAGAAAAATAATGTTTGGTTTGAAAGCGTGGGTGGTTCTCCCCACGGGGAGTCAGAGGGGCTGAGTCAAGGCAAACCAAACATTATTTTTCATCAAAATTACAAATTGGACTTTTTACACACACCCCTTTAATTTGTTAACCAAATACACCGAAACCGACCATGAAAACAGACGCCATTCGTACTGCGCTTAAAAGTCAGTACTACGCAGCACTCACTACTTTACAGCAAATTGTCAATGACTGTCCCGATACCCTTTGGACAGACACCAGTTATGCCAGTCCTTTTTGGCGCATAGCTTATCATGCATTGTTCTATACTGACTTCTACCTCGAAAAACATGCCGATGACCTTCAGGAAAACAAATTCCACCGGAAAGATTATGAACAACTGGCGCAGGTCCTAACTAACCTGGAAGGTGATGCTGCCGGTTGCTCTAAGAGCGAGACTCTTGAATACATCCGGTATTGCCAGGAAAAAGCAGATCGTGTACTGGAAACAATGGATCTCGATCAGCCTGATAGTGGTTTTTACTGGTATAATATGCCGAAACTGGAGCATCAGATCGTAAACATCCGACATCTCCAGCATCATGCTGCCCAGCTATCCGATCGTTTGCGAAATGCGGCGGAGAAACCGACCCGATGGGTGCAGGGGCGTTGATGTTTCGATACTGTAATGTTAAAATGCTGTGATCCTGTGATGCGGTTCAATGCAGTGGATAGTTTGATATCATTGCCCGCATTTTGGCGATATTTATTCCATTGTCCGGCTTCAGGGCGATATTCCCTTCTTAGAGATCTCAGCATTACTGTATCTCAACATCATAGCATCGCAGGATCAATAAAGTTCAAATTTCATTCAGAATTCGGCTATACCTTTGCCCTGGATGAAAATTTTAATCGTAGAAGACGAAAAAGAACTCTCAGAAAACGTCAAGGCCTACCTGACGAATGGAGGTTTCATTTGTGAAGTAGCGTCCACTTTCTGGGATGCGGAAGACAAGATCACGAGCTTTTCTTACGATATTATTCTTTTGGACATCATGTTGCCGGATGGCAACGGGCTGAATCTCCTGCGCATCATTAAACAGGATCATTCCGATACCGGTGTACTTATTCTATCAGCCAAAAATGCACTGGATGACCGGGTCACCGGACTGGAGCTCGGGGCGGATGATTACCTGACCAAACCGTTTCACCTCCCGGAACTACAGGCCCGCCTGAAAGCGATCTTCCGTCGCCGTCGCATGGATGGCCGGAACGACATCATATTCAACGAGGTGCGACTGGATCCGGATACAATGGAAGCCTGGATAGGAGAAGAGCAACTGCCGCTAACGGTAAAAGAATTTGAACTGCTCCTGTTTTTTGTCACCAATAAAAAGCGGGTGCTGACCAAGCAGAGTATTGCGGAGCACCTTTGGGGTGACAATGTAGATTTTCTGGACAGTTTTGACTTTGTATACCAGCACATCAAGAACCTGCGTAAGAAGATGACTTCCGCCAAAGGAAACGATTATATCAAGACCATTTACGGTATGGGGTATAAATTTACGGACTGAATCATATGGTGATGTCACTCACCACATCACCACATCACCACATCACCACATAATAAATGAGCCTGCTCACCAAGACCATATTACTTTTTCTCGTCGTTGCCCTGTTGGTATTCGGAGTGGGCGGTATTATTACCTACCAGTTGGTGGTTAAAGAAGTGAAGGTGGAAACAGACTATTATCTGCACGAGACTTATAAGGCCACGATCGGTGGTATCAGGGCAGGTAAGCCGATTGAAGCCCTGGATAATGAAAAAGTGCTGATCACCAAGCTTCAAGGTACAAACTGGACCGACACACTTTCCCATTATAAAGATACCCTCGCTGAGCATTTCAATCTTCACCGGATGGAACCTCACCGCAATCTTACTCGGATTAAAGAAATAGACGGCACCTTTTATCGCATCAGCATTACGGATGTATTGATCGAACTGGATGATATGTATGAGGGTGTCGTCGGCGTTTTGTCACGGCTCTTCCTCTACCTGAGCGCTTCCGTGATCCTGGGTAGTGTGATCATTTCGAGATGGTTGTTCAAACCTTTTGTCCAGGTGCTGAATCGTCTTTCAGGTTTTAATCTCAAAAGTTCGGAAGGGCTTCAGGTACCTGAGACCAGCACTAAAGAATTCAAAAAACTCAATAGTTTTCTTCTGAAAATGACCGATAAGGCCCAACGGGATTACCGGTCGCTTAAGGAGTTTACTGAAAATGCCTCCCACGAGATGCAGACGCCCATCGCCGTGGCCAAAGGCAAACTGGAGCTCATGCTCGAATCACCGGACCTGGATGAAGAACGCGCCGAACTGATACAGGGTGCTTACCAGGCCATCTCCCGCTTATCTTCCATCGGTCACAGCCTGACCTTACTAAGTAAGATCGAGAATCAGGAATTTACCATTTCCGGTACCATTAATTTTTCCCAGTTGTTGCAGCATGCGATCGACAATTTCCGGGAGTTGGCTGAACTAAAAGGCATCTGCCTGGAAGCCGATATTGAAGAGAAAGTGGAATTGCCGATCGAAAATTCGCTGGCAGATATTCTGGTATCCAATCTGATCAAGAATGCGATCCAGCACAATCAGGCGGAAGGATGGATCAAAGTAAAACTAACCCCGGATAATTTATCCATCAAAAATACCGGACCGGCGCCTACGGTAGATACTTCTCTTCTGTTCGAGAGATTTAAAAAGGGCAACCAAAGCGGCGGCTCGCTCGGGCTCGGATTGTCGATCGTGAAGAAGATCGTGGAGGTATGCGACTGGCGGGTGAGTTATCAGTTTGCAGAGGAAATTCATCATTTACAGGTGGATTTCAGCTAAAATCCCTACCCGCTTTGCTAATTGCCGGCCAATCCCCAAATACTCAAAACCCGGCAATAGATCCAATTCTTCAGAATTCCTTCAGATTTCGTTCAAAGTAGCCACAGTTTTACCCCCTACCTTTGTAGCAAATACAATTGTAACACCCGAAATACATTCAACTCCAATTCCATGAAGGATTACCAGGCAAGACTGATATTCACCTTACTCTCTCTCGTACTCAGCATTTCTATTGTCGCTGCTCAGGGAAAGATTACCGGAAAGGTCTTAGATTCTGACGAGACCACCCCACTGCAATACGCATCCGTTTCCGTTTACAATCCGACAGACACCAGTCTGATCACCGGCGGTACTACAGATTTCGACGGCAATTTTGAGATTCCTGTGGATTTCGGTAATTACATGTTGAAGATCGATTTCATTTCCTACAAGCCCAAATGGGTGAACGACGTAAGCTTGAGTAAAGCCTCCCCCGAATTGAATATGGGAACGATCACTATGGCCTCCGATGCGACCGTACTCCAGGAAATAGAAGTAAGAGCCGAGAAAAGCCAGATGCAAATGGCACTCGACAAAAAGATCTTCAATGTGGGTAAAGACATTGCCAGTACCAGTGGGAATGCTGCCGATGTACTGGATAACATTCCCAGTGTAACGGTTGATGTGGAAGGCAATGTGAGTCTCCGTGGTAGTGAAGGCGTCCGGATTCTGGTTGACGGCAAACCTTCCGGACTGGTCGGTGTTCGCGGTGCCGGAGGCCTGCAATCGCTGGGGGCTGATATGATCGAAAGAGTGGAAGTGATCACCAATCCTTCTGCACGTTACGAAGCGGAGGGTATGACCGGCATCATCAATATTGTGCTGAAAAAAGAAAGAAAGCAGGGATTGAACGGTTCGGTTGATCTGCGAGCCGGTGC
>JAGQXH010000631.1 GCA_020436695.1 Lewinella sp.
CTACAGAGCCATGGCTATCTTTCAATTACCTGGCCTCACAAAGATCCGGCGAACCGGGAAAAGTGCCTTAACCTATATGCGCAATGGCTTAACTTATCTGCGCATTTACCCCATTTCTCTGGTATTGGTCGGGCTTTCACCAAATTCTTCGGCGTAGGAACGGGAAAAATGAACGGGATTGGAAAAGCCGACCTCGTAGCCGATCTCCTTAACGGGAAGGTCCGTGGTAAGCAATAATTGTTTCGCCTTCTGCAGGCGGATGGAGCGCTGGAAAAGCGCCGGGGAGCGGCCGGTAAGGGCTTTGACCTTACGCCCCAGTTGGGAGCGACTCAGGAACAGGGTCTGGCTGAGGGCGTCGAGGTCGAAATCGGGATCATCCAGATGCGCTTCGACCGTTGCTTTGAGTTTGCCGATAAACGCATCTTCCTTGGACGGATCTTCTGCTTTTTGCTCCGGAAGCGGATGCGTGTATAGGTTCTGGTACCGCTCCTGCAGTTTGCGGCGCAGGTTCAGCAGGTTTTGCATGCGTACCAGCAGCTCTTCCTCGTGAAAGGGCTTGGCCAGGTAGTCGTCGGCGCCCTGCTTCAGGCCGGCGATGCGGGATTCGACGTCTGATTTGGCAGTCAGCAGAATGATGGGGATATGGCTGGTGCGGATATCTTCTTTCAGGGTTTCACACAGCTCGAAGCCGTCCTTCCGGGGCATCATCACATCGCTGATGATGATGTCCGGGATGCGCTCCAGCGCCACGTTCACCCCCTCCTGTCCATCAACGGCCACTTCCAGCTGGTAATGGCCTTCCAGGCAGATCTGCAGGTATTGAGCGATATCCGGATTGTCTTCCACGATGAGGGCCAGGGGCAGATCGGCGGTCGGCGGCTGTTTGTATTCGAGTGCGCCTTTCCTTCCGAAGATGGCGCTTTGGATGACGACCGGGTCTTTCGCCACAGCAGGGGCGGCCTGACGGGTGATGGGCAGAAAGACGGTGAAAGTCGTACCCTCGCCCACCTGACTGTTTACCTCGATCTTTCCGCCGAGCAGTTTGACCAGTTCCAGGGTGAGCGACAGGCCGATGCCGGTTCCGCTTTCCGTATTTTTCCCATGGACCGAAGCCTGGAAAAAGCGGTCAAAAATATGGGGTAAATGATCTTCGGGAATACCGGGGCCGGTATCCCGGACGGATAAGATCAGGCAACGGCCGGGCTGTAAGTCGGGTTGATCTCCGGAAGCGACCGTAAAATTAACCAGCCCCTGCTCCGGGGTATATTTGACAGCGTTGGCCAGCAGGTTAGAGACAATGCGCAGCATCTTCTCGGCGTCGTAGTCCATAATCAACTCGTCCAGCTCGCAATGGAAGTTCATCTGCTGTTCTTTGCTGTGCCCAAAGGCCTGAAACTGTCGGAAGATGGTTTGCAGAAAAGGAAGGATATCTCCAAGTTGCAGCTCGACCTTCAGCTTGCCGGATTCAACCTTTTGCAGCTCCAGGATCTGGTTGACCAGATCGAGCAGATTCGAAGTATTCCTCTGGATCATTGCGGTGCCGTCGTCCAGCCAGCGGTCCGGCTTTTTCCTGATCTGTTCGATCATGCCGGAGATAATAGTCAGGGGCGTCCGAAATTCATGGGTGATATTGGCGAAAAGCTTATTCTTGAAGGCGTCCAGGGTTCTTAGGTTCTCGGCTTCCTTTTCTCCCAGTTGCCGGTGCAGGTAAGATCGTACGATCACCAGTATAATCGCTCCGGTGAAAAGGGCGTAGATCAGGTAAGCCCACCAGCTGTCCCACCAGGGAGGGAAGACCTGTAATGTCACAAGGTCGGTCGCTTCCAGCCCTGTATTTTCCAGGTTGCGGGCCCGGGCCCGCAGGGTGTAGGTGCCGGCGGGGAGATTGGAAAAAGTCACCTGCATATCCTTTCCCAGAGGTCTCCACTGCTGGTCGAAGCCCACTAACTGGTATTCGTATTTGTAACTCGGATGGTTGGCCCAGTTCAGATCGGCCAGCGTAAAAGCAACAGTTTGATCCTGATATCCCAGTTTGACGCTGCGTTCATTATGATTCATGAAGTAATCGGTGACCACGGCGTCGGCCTCTCGTTTGAATCGCTGCATTTCGTGAATACGCAGGAACGCCTGCCCGGTATCCTGTTGCAGCAAAGCGGGGTTGACCACCAACATCCCTTCGGAGCTACCGAAGAACAGTTGATCCGATCGCGAACTGTTCAGATAAGCTTTGGGCACAAAAGAGACCGTTCCCAATCCTTCTGCCAGACCGAGTGGAAGAAAGGAGGCTGGGTTGGCGCCGGGAAGTTTCCGGGCCAGTCCGTTTTCCGTACTGATCCACAGTACGCCGGCATCGTCTTCCAGTATGCCGTAGATGGTATTATCCGGTAAACCGTCCTTTTCGAAGAAACGCTCAAATCGCCCGGTCCGGGCGTCGTAGCGATTGAGCCCGATATTGGCGCCCACCCACAGATCGCCATTCCGGTCTTCGTAAATGGCCCAAACCATATTATCGGAAAGGGTATTCGGGTCAGCCGGGTCATGGCGGTAATTGGTAAACTGATCCGTTTTTGGGTCGTATTGGCTGAGGCCTCCTTCGGTGCCGATCCATAAGCTACCCTGCCGGCTGGTATACAGGTATCGGATGTTGTCTTGCACCAGGGAGTTGGTCTGGGCCGGGTCATGCCGAAATCGCTTCACCTGCCCGGTGCGCGGATCTAAGCGGTTTAAACCATCTTTCCACGTACCTGCCCAAATAAAGCCGTCCTGGTCTTTGGCCAGCCCCCAGATCCGGTTGCCGCTCAGGGTATTCGGATCATTATGCCGATGGGTGAAAGTTGCCAGCGGCTTTCCCGTGCTGTCGGTTTTGATCAGGCCGTGGTGGTTCGTAGCGATCCAAATGGACTTTTCATCTCCCCGAATGATCTTGATGATCCGGTCGCTGGGTAATGTATTCGGTTGGCCCGGTGCTGCAGTTACCGACCTGTTCCTGATCAGGAACCCATTCTTTTGCGGAACCAATTGATCCAGGCCGCGATTTAAGATCCCCACCCAGAGGCGGCCGTTCTCCTCTTCCAGGAACGAACGTACCTGGCCCTTGGAAATGGAATGGGGATTAGCTGGATCATGCTGGTAGAAGGTAAAAGCTTCTTTTGCACTTTGCCCAAGGTATAATCCCTCTCCGGCTGTACCGATCCAATAATTGCCCTGCCGGTCTTTGTAAAGCGCGTGTATGGGGTTAAAGAACAGGTCTTCGCCCTCCTTTCTTGCATTCTGGATCAAATCTACTATCCCACTTTCGATATTGAGCAAAGCCAGGTCCCGGTAAGAAGGGATCAAAAGGGTCTCCGGGCTGTCCAACAGAAAGCTTCTGGTAATGGCAACGGTCGTATTTGCTTCGGGGGTGGACCATTCGAAAGCCTGCAGTTCCGGTTGGTCTCTGGTAATATCGAGCACGTACAATTCATGGTTCTGTCCGATATAGATCTTCCCTTTGCCATCAAACAACCCCTCCACCGGATCATATTCATCGTTGTTGAATTGACTTCCCTGCGGGACGAGATAGCGAATGATCTGCCCGGATGGAATATGCAGATAGTCGATCCCGGCTGAATGGGCAATCCATAGTTCATCATCGGTAGCGTGTGCGACATTGCTCAGGCGAAAGTCTGCACCATCTATACCGGTGTCATTGCGATAGGAAAAATATTCCGCCTGTCCGCTTTGGTCTTTTTGCGGCGGCTCTAATTTGAACAAGCCTTCGGTAGTGGTCGTGAACCACAAGGTGCCGGATGGCGACTCCAATATACTGTTGACGGGCGACTCCACTAAATGGCCATCTTTCAGCAGGGGAATTCGTTGAATCTTTCCCGTATGGCGATCCAAACGATTCAGACCGCGGATGGTACCGATCCAGAGATGCTGCTTGCGGTCCTCATATAGTTTAGTGATCCAGTTATCATCGAGGGTTTCCGGATCTTCAGGGTCGGAATTGAACTCCAGAAAATGTTTCCCATCAAACCGGTTCAAGCCGTTTTCCGTACCGATCCAAATAAATCCCTGACGATCCTGGTGGATACTCAGTACATAGTTACTGGCCAGGCCATCTTTTTGAGTGAATTGCTGAAATTGCAGAATGGGTTGAGCAGCGGCTTTCCCGAGGAAAAGGATAAGCAGGGCAAGGATAACAAAGGTCTCTCCCCGTCCCGGAAAGGCAATTATTTGTCCTTTAACCGATCGTAGAATATTACGTTTTTCTGTGTTCATGAGTTTGGGCGCAGGCCTGGCGTGGGTAGTTATGACTTAATCTGACCCTTTCAAACTACCTTCCTTCACCAAGCCCAATTAGACTATGACTACTCTCCGTAAAAATATCAAAAACAAAGTAGGATCGCTAACCTATATTCAATTATTAAACAATCTGTCTCCTACCTTTGCCAACAAGCACCATACCAAATATTGGTCATCCTGATTTTTTCACTACATTTGACGGGCTTTATACTACAATGGAAGCCCAACTCAAAATAGTTTACAACAATTTCTGTAAAGTTTCCTCCTCCGCCCTAAAGGGCACCTCCTCCAGAGGAGGACAAGTCCTATCATGGGTGTGTTGTGCTCCCTTGAGGGAGCTGTCCGAAGGACTGAGGGTGAATCCGTTAAAAAACTAGTATGGATATCATCAGTATCTTGAGAGGTGTACTGGGCATTGTCGTTTTACTCGGCATTTGCTATCTACTGAGCAGTAACCGGCGCAACATCAACTGGCGGCTCGTGGGCGTAGGCATGGCCATGCAGATCATCCTGGCCGTGCTGATCCTGAAAGTGCCGTTCGTCCGCCAGATCTTTGACTACATTTCCAGCTTTTTTGTGGTGCTGCTGGATTTCACCGAAGAAGGCGCCAAATTCGTGCTGGGCGACTGGCCCAATGTAACGGAAGTACGCGACGGGATCACCGGTGACCTGTACATGGTAGGCAATATTTTTGCTTTCAAGATCCTGCCTACGATCATATTCTTTTCCGCTTTATCGGCTTTGTTATATTATCTGGGCATCCTTCAGCTGATCATCAAGGGTTTCGCTTGGGTGATGTACCGCACGATGGGACTGACGGGCGCAGAAAGTCTGGC
>JAGQXH010000632.1 GCA_020436695.1 Lewinella sp.
GACAGGTAGATATGTAATCCCAATCATTCTAGTACCAGTCGACTGACCACTGCCGGCTGCCGACTGACAACCATTAACAATCCATGTACCCGGATCTTTCCTATATCTTTCACGATCTGCTGGGCACCGCCCGGGATAACTGGCTGAGTATCTTTAAGACCTTCGGCATGTTCCTGGTTTTTGCTATTCTGACGGCGGCCTATTTCCTGCATAAGGAAATGAAAAGAAAATCCAACCAGGGGCTGTTCCAACCGGTGAAGGTAAAAACCAAGGTTAATGGTCCGGCTACTACCTGGGATCTGGTATCCAATGCCATTTTCGGTTTTATTCTGGGTTTTAAGGGATTTTACGCCATTACGCATTTTGACGAATTGCAGCGCAATGCGGCTGACCTGCTGCTTTCCGCGAAAGGTAACTGGCTGATGGGGATCATCGGAGCAGCACTTTTTGCCGGACTCAAATATTGGGGTTCCCGTCCGCAGGAAGGAAAAAAACCTCAGGTGAAAAACGTAGAACTCTATCCACAGGACCGGCTGGGAGATATTACCATTATTGCGGCCATTAGTGGTGTGGTCGGCGCCAAAATATTTGCCCTCATCGAAGACCTGCCGCGCTTTTTTGCCGATCCGGTCGGCATTTTCTTCTCGGGTAGTGGTCTGGCCATTTACGGAGGTCTCATCGGAGGGTTTATCGGTGTGGCCTGGTATGCACGCAGCAAGAAGATCCCTCTGGTTCCACTGATGGATGCGGTAGCTCCAGCCTTGATCATCGCTTATGGTGTTGGCCGACTGGGTTGCCAGTTTTCCGGCGACGGTGACTGGGGCGTAGTGGCAGCCAGCATTCCCGATGGATGGTTCTTGCCCGACTGGCTCTGGTCACAAACCTATCCGCATAATGTGATCAATGAAGGCATTGCCATTGAAGGCTGCGTAGATAAGTACTGTAAGGTGTTGCCGGAAGGTGTTTATCCGACACCGCTATGGGAAGCACTCGGTGCCTTTGCTATTGGTGGGTTTCTCTGGGGTATTCGCAAACGAGTTGCTGCACCGGGCGTGCTCTTTTTCATCTATGTGTTACTTAACGGTATCGAGCGCTTCTTCATTGAAAAGATCCGCATCAATGACCAGTATAATGTGCTGGGCATAGAGTTAACGCAGGCGCAGATCATTGCCATTTGCCTGATCGTGATCGGAATTGCCGGTATTGTGTTCTTCAATCAGAGATACAAGCGTGGATCGGTGAGTAGTGAATAACCGATTATTCAAGAGAAGTGAAAGGATCTTCGTGCAAACCAACACTTGCCAGATCGTTTCCGGCCCGAATATCGCGCAAATGCAAAGTGAATAAGGATGCAATAGAATGACTGGTGGCCGCTTTCCCACCGGTAGGTAAAGTTTCCCAGTCATCCCAGCTGGCTTCTATCCCTCCGATGGGAAGGAGACTTACCCACATTTTCCATTTTACGGGCAGGCCCGTTTCGTCGAGTATCCATAAATAGCTGTCACCCGGAGTAACACCGCCGGAGGAATATGACACGAGCAATGCCGCACTCCCATCCTTCATTTTTACCAACTTACGACTTGTACCCGGATCATAGATCTTGCCCGGCGCATTCAGCCAAAAAGAGTGATTACAAAAATAAGCCCAGGCTTTTTCCAGGTATTTATCGGTGATGCCTTCCGAAAGCGGTTCTTCTTTTTCCCAGGCTTCGCCTTTCTGAGTTTCGGTATTGAGTATTACCCGTATATCACCATCCACCACTTGGGCAAAATGTTTTTCCCGGTCCCAAAGCAACTGCTGTCGATTGTCAAAATTCCAACTTACATAGCGGGTCTCATTCCAGGCCAATTGCTGCGTGGCATTCAGCATTTTTGCCGCCAAGGCTTCAGCTTCCGGTCCTTCTTGACCTTGCGGTAAAGGATCAGATGCGATCCGTATTGCCAGGAAGATCAAAACAATTAGCCCGACCAGTACAATACCCAGCCATTTCAGGAATTTTTTCATCTCGCGAAGTTTTAAGGGATGGAGAAAAAATAAATCAACAAGGGTTTCATCCGAATGTTTTGGATTAGCAGTTGTTTTAAGCCATTGTATAAGATTTATACCAATAACAACCGATCATGAAATATTCACCTTGGAGAGTATATCCCAGATAATATCCGCTGTACGCTCCCAACTATATTTGGATCTCTGTATACTGCCTTTTTCAACAAGTTCTTCCCTAAGCCGCGGCTTCGTGGCAATTTCCTGCATGGCCCGCGCTATCTCCGCTTCGGAAGTCGGATCCACCAGCAAAGCCGCATCACCGGCCACTTCCGGTAACGAAGAAACATTGGAAGTGATCACAGGTACTTCGGCCTGCATCGCTTCCAGGAGAGGAACTCCAAAGCCTTCAAAAAGAGAAATATAGGTAAGTGCCAGAGCGCTCCCCAACACACCAGGAAGTCGTTCTTCAGGAATATAGCCCAGGCCGTGAATATCATTTTTATATATAGCTTCCTGCCAAACTTGCTTCATCGAATCGCTCTGCCAGGCCAACCGGCCACCGATCAGCAACTGCATGTCGGAAGGATACTGTGACCTAAAAAGATCAAAAGCGCGGATCAGACGTTCTACATTCTTGCGTGGATGGATCGCACCGATGTAAAAAAAATAAGGTTTACCATTAGAATACTTTGCCCGAATAGTAGTTTGCTGCACCTCGGTGATCGGTTGGAAAATAGTTTTCACCCCATTACCGGCCACAGTGATCTTCTCTACCGGGATGTGATAGTGTTGCGTGATGTCCTGCTTCACAAATTCCGAAACCGTGATCACCTGTTCGGCCCGTTGCAGGTAAAGCGGCACATAACGATGGTAATAATGCCGGGCCCAGGCCGGGATCTGGCAGGGATAATGAACGTGGGCAATATCATGCGTGACCATTACTGTAGGAACTTTGGAGCGAAGCGAACAATAGCCGTCCGGAGAAAAGAACACGTCGGCCCCATATTTTTTGAGCAGATAGGGCAGCATCATTTCGTACCACCACCACCAGAGCAAATAATGACGGGCAGGGGGATAGGCGACAACAGGAGTTACATTTGAGCCAAAAACAAAAGCCGGATCGTAGGGCCGGTCGAAGAAAAAAATGAATTCGTGTTCCGGATGCCGCTCCACCAAACGTCGCACTACTTCATGTGTATACCAGCCGATCCCTTCCAGGCGGTCTTTGAGTAAGAAGCGGACGTTGACGGCAATACGCATGGGAAAGTCGATTAGTCAGTCAGTCGTAAGTCACTAGTCAGACTAATCGACTTATGACTGGTCGACTTACGGCTACTCATTAAAGCATCCACCAAAATAATGATTTATATTTGAGACCATATTCAACGCAGAAAAAATGATACAAACGGATGTTCTGATCATCGGCGCCGGTGTCGGCGGACTTAGTACGGCAATCCGCATTGCCATGGCCCGTCCGGAATTGGAGATCACAGTATTGACCAAAACCGAAGAAGGAGAAAGTAACACACGCTACGCTCAGGGTGGAGTAGCTGCCGTGTGGGATCTGAAGATCGATTCTTACAAGAAGCATATTGCCGATACGCTGGATGCCGGAGACGGTTTGTGCGATCTGGAAATTGTAGAGATCGTCGTGAAGGAAGGTCCGGAAAGAGTCCGTGATCTGATTGACTGGGGCGCCCGTTTTGATAAAGTGGAAGAGCAATACGACCTGGGTCGGGAAGGCGGTCATTCCGAAAATCGCATTCTCCACTTTAAGGATCTCACCGGATGGGAGATCCAGCGCACCCTGCTGGAAAAGAGTAAGGAATACCCCAACCTGCATATCTACGAACATTTCTTCGCCGTCGATCTGATTACCCAGCATCATTTGGGATATACCGTCACCCGTCTGACACCTACCATTGAGTGCTACGGTGCATACGCACTGAACAAAGAGACCAACGATATCGATACTATTTTGGCAAGGGCTACCGTGGTAGCCACCGGCGGTGCCGGCCAGGTATACCGCAATACGACTAACCCGGTGATTGCCAGTGGTGACGGTATTGCTATGACCTACCGTGCCAAAGGACACATCGAGAATATGGAATTTGTACAGTTCCATCCTACGGCCTTATACAATCCTGCCGGTGAAAACCCGGATTTTCTGGTGTCGGAAGCGGTACGTGGCTTCGGCGCCATCCTGAAGACTCGCGACGGCGAGGAGTTCATGCATAAATACGATCCGCGTAAATCACTTGCTCCCCGCGATATCGTAGCCCGCGCCATTGACAATGAAATGAAGATCAACGGGGAAGATCATATGTTCCTCGACTGCCGCCATCTGAACAAGGAAGCATTTGTGGCTCATTTCCCCACCATTTACGATAAATGCATCAGCATCGGCATCGATCCCATGAAAGATATGATCCCGGTAGTACCGGCCTGCCATTACATGTGCGGCGGTATTAAAGTAGATGCAATGGGGCACAGTTCTATTTCCCGCATGTATGCCTGCGGTGAATGCACGTGTACCGGTTTGCACGGTGCCAATCGTCTGGCCTCCAATTCACTACTGGAAGCGCTGGTATTCGGTCAGCGCATTGCCGCCGATGTAGTCGATAGTATCGATGCGTGGAGCATCAAGCAGGGTATCCCCGCCTGGAACGCCCAGGGTACTACTTTGCCCAAGGAAATGGTATTGATCACCCAAAGTTTGAAAGAGCTCAAGGAAGTGATGAGCAGTTATGTAGGTATCGTACGCTCAAATGTGCGTTTAAAACGGGCACTGGATCGTCTGAGCCTGCTGTACCACGAAACGGAAGATGTTTACCATCACGCCGTACTCTCACCCCAGCTTTCCGAATTGCGCAATCTGATCACCATCGGTTACCTGGTGACGCGCTCGGCCAGCATGCGTCGCGAGAGCCGGGGACTGCACTACACCACAGATTATCCGGAGCAGTTGCCTTTTATTCAGGATTCGATCTTGTAGGAGGCAGAACAATTACTTTATCCACAGCATTACCGCATTATTCACCCAACCCTTTCTCAAATTCCCCCGTCTTACCTACCTGACAACCAAATTCATCCACACAACACT
>JAGQXH010000633.1 GCA_020436695.1 Lewinella sp.
GAGTATTATTCCAAAACAACTAGTCAGTACGCTGTCAATTAAATTAGATGACATTACTTGTGTTCCATGGCTTCATTGTTTCATTGACTTTAGAGCCATGAAATGGAATGCAGAGACATCCCGTACCCGCAGGGTCGGGGCAATGGAGCCATGTAGCATCGAATTGAATGTAGGGAATCTGCCTGTTCAATTTTTGTGTTACTCAATTTTATTGACAAGTATAGTATCAAAAAAATGTCCGTGCCATTGGGATTCTGAATAAAGCCTGCTATTCATTTCCCAATGACACGAACACTACTTTTATTAGAGACGGTATTGCAACTTCTGCTGCCGGTTAGACTGGATTAGATCATATTGACCAGTTCGTCGGTAACAACCGGATAACCCTGTCCCTGCCATTCGTTCATACCGGCCAGATACACATCCACCTTGTCGAAACCTTCTTTGCGCAGGAGTGAATAGGCAATGGCCGCCCGATCTCCACTCTTACAGTGAACCACTATCGGTTTTTCCCGGTCGATCTGCGCCAGATTATCCCCGAGCGTTCCCACAAATACGTGGATGGCTCCTTCGATATGCCCTTCTTTGAATTCGGAAGCTCCTCTCACATCTACTACCTGCAGCTCTGCTTCGGCCCCCAGACGAGTGTTAAACTCCTGAATCTCGATGGGCGTATACTGAT
Source organism: Lewinella sp. (assembly GCA_020436695.1). GTDB lineage: Bacteria > Bacteroidota > Bacteroidia > Chitinophagales > Saprospiraceae > Flavilitoribacter. The sequence goes on from JAGQXH010000633.1 coordinate 683, forward strand.
CCAGTTGGCCAGCAAAGGCGGAAAGCAGTTGTTCGGGAGTTACAAAGCCTTTAATGTTATCCAGACCGATGCGCATTAATTTTCTGGTCACATCCTCGATCTCGTTTTCCGGCAATACTAAAATGAAAGGCTGATCATAACCGATCATCCAGCCGGCCCAGGTAGAGAAGGCACTATTGTGCTGGATGTTGATACTGCCGGGAACAAATGCTTTGGCAAATTCCAGCTTATTCCGGGTATCAACGATCATCGTACCACCGGCAAACTCTTTTTGCAAAACTTCATTCGACAGCCTCGGCACTTCCGGTACACTGGTCAGTAAGGGGCGATCCGTTTTGTTTAATTTTTTCATCATGGCAAAGTACTTGGGCGGCTCCGGCTGGCCATCCAGCAGATAGTCGATGAAAGCGCTTTTATCACTCAGCATCTGAAGGGCCCAGTTGCGGATCTTTTCATAACCCACCGTTGAGGAGGGTACTGCGCCCAAAGCCTTGCCACAGGCAGAACCTGCACCATGACCGGGCCAAACCTGTACATATTCCGGGATCTTGGCGAATTCCAGGAGCGAATCATACATTTGTTCGGCCCCAATTTGCTGCGTACCTTTCACACCGGCTGCCTTTTCCAGCAGGTCCGGTCTGCCCACATCCCCTACGAATACAAAGTCGCCGGTAAAGAACATTACCGGGCTATCCGTGGCCGGATGGTCGGTCAGCAGGAAGCTGATGCTCTCGGGCGTGTGTCCGGGCGTATGCAATACTTCAAATGTCAAATTCCCCAATTCGATCCTGTCTCCGTGCTTTAAGGGAACGTGCGGGAATTCATACTTCCAGCTTTCATCACCTTCGTCAGAGAGGTATAACTTAGCTCCGGTCAGCGCCGCCAGTTCTCTGGAACCGGAAAGAAAATCAGCATGAATATGAGTTTCGTAGATCTGCGTGATCTTCAGATTATTCGCTTTGGCGATCTCCAGATAGGTGTCTACATCCCGCTTCGGATCAATAACTGCTGCAACACCACCTTTTTGACAGCCGATTACATAACTGGCCTGAGCCAGGCCTTTTTCATATACATGTTGGAAGAACATAATTATATTTTTGAGTTCGGTTAAATTTTAATGACAACACAAAGTTGCAGGCAAATCCTTTATAGATCAAACTCAAAATATCTATATTCGCTATAGACATCATCTATACAAATGAATTTACAGCAATTAGAATACATCATCGCCGTTGACCGGCTCCAGAGTTTCAGCAAGGCCGCTGCGTACTGCCACGTAACCCAGGCGACACTCAGCGCGATGATCAAAAAACTGGAAGAAGAACTGAGTCTCGTACTCTTCGACCGAAAAGCCAAGCCGGTCATTACCACGGATTGCGGTAAAGAGATCATACAGGAAGCCAAGAAAGTGCTTTATCACAGTAATGAATTACTCGATCTGGCCAAATCGGTACAGGGACGCGTGAGTGGCGAGGTTAAACTGGCGATCATTCCGACCATTGCCAGTTCCCTACTCCCACTGATCATAAAACCGATCCTGACAAAGTATCCGGACCTGCACCTGACCGTAGTGGAGATCACGACCGATGAGATCGTCAAATCACTTAAAGAAGGTGATGTGGATATCGGTATCCTTGCCACTCCCATTGAAGACAAAAGTGTAGAAGAGAACATTCTCTATTACGAAACCCTCCTGGTGTACGGTGATGTTCAGACGGATGGTGAATACCTCATACCAGAAGAGATCAGCAACTATAAAGTGTGGTTGTTTGAAGAAGGGCATTGCCTGCGAGAGCAGTTTGTTAACTTTTGCGCCCTTAAAGAACACGGAGACCAACCGGAAAATTTCAGGTTTGAGGCCAATTCGTTCGATACGCTACTCAATATGGTGGATAATTTCGGCGGTATAACTCTGATCCCCGAATTGTACATCAAGAACTTAACGCGGGAACGAAAACAGAAGATCCGTCAATTCAGGAAACCGGTCCCTGTACGCGAGATCAGCCTGGTCTACTTCCGGCCGTTCGCCCGGTTTCGGATTATTCAGGCGCTTACCAGTGACATCATTGATCTGACCAAAGACGAATTACTAAGCAAGAATTATCAGAATAGAGATATGGTTATAGCGAGAATTTGAACGGTTGACGGTGCACGAAATGCTAAACCGTTCACCGCCAAGCGTTCACTCTCCTCCGTCACTTATTCTTATACTCCGGCTTCAATATATCCTTAAACGTCTTCATCACCTTCTCCACTTTCGGGCGGCTTACCGCCTGTACGTAGCGATTGGTGGGATGGATCTCGTAGTAATTCTGATGATAACCTTCCGCTACCCAAAACTCGGCATAAGGCGCAACCTGGGTTACAATAGGATCGGCATACTTGCGGGATTCATCCAGATGCTCGATATAGTCTTCGGCGAGTTTTTTCTGTTCGTCATCATGGTAAAATATGGCCGAGCGGTATTGTGGGCCAACGTCCGGGCCCTGACGATTCAGTGTAGTCGGATCATGAGCCACAAAAAATACCTCCAGTAATTTTTGATAGTCGATCACTTTCGGATCGTAAAAGATATCAATGGCTTCCGCGTAATTGGTTTCTCCACTCCCCACCTCGTAGTAGGTTGGATAATCTTTCTCCCCTCCGGAATAGCCGGAGATCACATCTACCACGCCATTAATGCGCTCGAAAGAAGCTTCGGTACACCAGAAACAACCACCTGCAAAAGTAGCTACTGCATAATCCTTCAACTCGGGATTAGCTTTTACATATTCGGAAACAGGTGCCACATCGTCATTCACCTTTTTGCCATTGGAAGACATCGATTTCTGCTGACTGCACGCACTGATCACAAAGGTGCCGAGCATGAGTAGAGAGAAAAATATTTTTTTCATGATCATTGATCTTTTTTAATTATAACCAAGTTGATGGTAGTATGTTGAATATTTATGGCTTACAACCATGTAATTCGGCTGCAAATTACACCAAGTAGCTCATGGAAGTATCACGAAAACTTAACAAAGGTAAGTTGACAGTCAGCAGTCAACAGTCGGCAGTCATGATGAATAAGGTCAACTTTTAATTTATTAACACGAATTAGCCAGGATCAGAGATTCCAGTCTTCTGCCATCCGAGCCAATGCATTTTGTTTTCAGTCCTGACATCACCGACTGCCGGCTATTGACTATCGACTGCCGGCTTAAAAACCAACCTACGAGCCCGTTGCATGGTACTTTGTTCCAATTCCCGGCGCAATACTTCCCGTTCTTTCACCGGAGCATCCAAATAGGAAACGGTCTTATGCCAGACGTCTTCCCGCCAACGGCTGATCAGAGCAGAAAGCAGCCGTTCATCCAAACGACCAAAAATTCGGTCGATCAGGTCCATGAGGGGGGCGTGTCTTTCGATCACTGTATCCTGTACCGTATCAATAGTAGCCGCGATCACCTCGTTTACCCGGCAATGATCCTCATAGCGACGCTGACGGTCCATTTCCGACAAGCTGGGCCATTCCGGTTCCAATAATTCCACCAGAGATAGCACCAGATCGTAATTGATATGCGCATTGATGCCCAGCAATAAGTCTTGCAGGATATGATGTTGCTCCTTGCAGGCGCAATCATGGGCAAACCGCCATACCGCTGTACAACCGGCTGCCTCCCGATCGTATTGATCCAGGGCTTCAAAATAGTAATCGGCGAAGCGATGCAGTAATTGCTTCGCCCAGGCCCCATCATTAAACTGCCCATCGTTGATGGTCTGCAACATATTGGCCGTCATCAAGCTATAACACTCCAGAAAAACGGCCCGCCGATCATTAACCGCATTCCAGCTTTTCGCTCTTTGATTCATGTTGTGCAATAGCTCACCGTCTGAAAGCATAAATTCCTTGTGTTTATTGTCTGGAGGAGTGATCCTCTAATAAGATAGGAAATCCCTATAAAAAAAGGTATGTTTAACGAAAAATCCGGAAAAAGGTTAGAGAACCATCACCTTTTAAGAACCTATTTGTGCTATGGACGAAAAACGCCTGCTCCGAAAAAAAATGATTGACCTGCGAGACGCCATGGTCCCTGAAACCAGGCGACACATGGACCGCTTGCTCTGTCAGTCTTTGAGGGAACTCATACTGGAACGCCGGCCGAAGATCGTCCATACCTATCTGCCGATGCCGATGGAGATCGATTTTCTTCCCGTTATCCATCAAATGCTGGAAGAACACATCCGGGTAGTCGTACCCAAAACCCTGCGCGGCGGACAGTTGGAGCATCTGATCCTGGAAACTCCGGACCAGTTGGAAGACGGCATTTTCGGTACCCGACATCCGATGGCCGGTGTCCCATATGAAGGCCCCTATGACCTGATCATCGTTCCCGGCCTGGCA
>JAGQXH010000634.1 GCA_020436695.1 Lewinella sp.
AGTGCCCTCCGAAACTAAAGCCATTATAGCCGATGCGTTCTTCATCTACATACCCCAATTCAATGACTTTCTCAATGGCGGCATCGATACACTCGTGCATATCCGAATGCGGGGTTCCAATATTGAAGTGAATATCGGGCATCAGGTATAGATAACCGTCGGACACATAGAGCCTTTCCGGCGCCGTAGATCCACGAACATGCGGTATCGCATAATGGTACATGATGTCCGATAATTTTTCGTAGGAATATACGATCATTGGTAGTTTCTGCCCCTCCCGGTAGCTCTCCGGGATGCTCAATATACCTTGTAGCGGCACCCCATCATCATTGGTATAATCGATTAAGATGCGCCGGCCCCAGCTGTATTTTTCCTGTTGCGGATTGGTATTCGTTATTTGCTGCGGGTTAGAAAGATCCGGATTACTTAAGTAGGTTTCAAAGCTATTTTGGTAGTCCCCCAGTCGGTACATCACCACATCCGCCTCTTTTGCCTTGAGCAGGGTATAACCCGACCCCATATTGAGAAACCGAACGGGTTGATACATCAGTTCTGTCAGTTGATTATCTTCTAATTTATAGACGCCCGCATATTTGGTTTTTTTATTAAAAACATTCAAAAAACGAGCTTTGGAAAGGTCGATATAACGATCTTCTATCTCTGCCTCGTCCTCAAAGCTGGTATCTTCAAACCGAAAGCGGAGGTCGTCCTTTTGGGTGACAGCGGCGGTTAGGTTTTGTGCTTCGGCATTATCATCAAGCGGCAATAACCATAGATCATATTTGTGGTTGATGATGACCGCATTGCGGTCTTTTACCCAGCCTACAAAACCATAATTGGGGATATAGCCGAACCGGTCATATTCTTTGTCAATAAACGATACCCCCACTCCTTCTGAAATATTATGCTTTGCATCTTTAGCAAAATCGTAGCACCAGTAATGTTCCTCGTCCCAAAGAATGGCTTTTGTACCGTCTGGTGATAGCTCTACCGGACTGCCATAGCGCGAACGGAATTTTTTCTCAATGAGCTTTTTCTCACCAGTTTTTAGATTGATGCGGTATAGATCGTGGGTGTTGACATCCCAATCTGAGATATATTCCCGGTTATCCGTCCCAATCGCCCAATGATCCGTCCCTTCACTGAAAAGCAAATTCTGGATGGCTTCACCGGTTAACGGCATTATTTTGTTGGCAGTACGGAAGAAAACAGCGTCAAAAGTCTCATCTTTCTTTCTGCCTTCTTCCATAATGCGCTGTGAAAGCAGCTTTTTGTCTTTCCAGTGCCAGATCTGAACAGTCGCTTCTTCTTCCTTTGCCTCCTTTTTAGCTTTCTTATCCTCCTCCTTCTCCTGCTTTTTTAGTTTCAGAAACAGCCGATCACCGTCTTTACTCCAGGTGATCCCTTCTGAAGACTTTCCGATATTGGCTGCCAATGCCATATCTTCCGGCATTGCTTCCATTTCTTGTACGGGATATTCAAGCGTTTCCAGCTGCCCGGAACCGATATTGCTGAGTACCACAATGCTTATATTATCGTAATCGATCTCCTTTTCCTTCTTGTTGAATTTGTAGGCGGCGAGTGCATCTTTACCGCTATTCCACGACAGATTTGAAAACATGAAATTCCCCGTCGTTAGCGCCTTGGTCGTTCGCTCCACCGGATCGTACAGATAGATCCCATTACCGCGTTTATCTTCTGTGGTGATGGTGTAGGCAATATATGGCGATTTTTTATCTACCAAATATTCTCCCAAATTGCCGATAAAGTGTTCCCTGCGCTGCTCCAGATCATAGATCACCAGACTGTTCTTATCGTTGGTGATAAAGTAGTTTTTATCCTCTAAAAAGCTGAAATTGGCTTCCGACTCATACCTTACGGTAAAACCGGACTCCAGGTGTTTCAGCTCAATATAAGTCGTGTCCTTTTTTTCTTTACTTCCTGCTTTAGCGTCGGATTCAGGTTTGATTTTGTACGCAATCCAATCCGATGCGAATGAAAAAACAGGATTATTGCCATCCGGTATTTTGTATTTTATACCCTCTTTTACGTTATGGATGTAGAGCACATCGGTCTGGTTGTTTTCGTCGTAGAATTCACTACTGGTTTGTTCAACGAGCTTTTCCAGTGCAGTATCCTTTTTGGATTCGGCCTTATCCAATAAATGATAATGCGTGGTGTACCACTCACCATTATCTGATAAGGCAACTGCATGCATTCTCCAAAGCCTGGAATCGTTGATGGTGAATGGCACTTTTTGGATTTGAGCAAGAAGGGGACTAGTTGCAAATATTGTTATTGCAATAACCCTCAACAGGACTGAAAACTTCATAATGCGCAGGTTGATATTTTTCAAATCGTTGATATTTTTCAATTGATCCCACTACCCCCACCTTAAAAGGAACGTTGGCCTTTAGGTGAATTAACGTCTACTCTCAGTCTTTGGATACTTCCTTGTTCCAGTTCCAAAAGTGGTATAGCCGACTGGCTTCCCTCCAAGATCTGACGCAGTTCAGCTTCATAAGGCGTGATCAATTCCAGACTGGTCAATACACATTGTACCTCGCCGTCAGTAGCGGGATGCTTGGTATCCTCCGACCAATGGATAAAGAATGGATAGGTACTCAAGGGCGGTTCATTGACCAGCATGACCTGCCAGGTGAGTTGGGTACCGTCGGGAGTAGTGCGGGAGCCGTCCTGAATACCATCCGAGTGGAATTGCAGTTCCTGGATAGTTTGGTCCAAACCGGCCATATTACTGGCAGCTACGGCAAATCCGATTGGAGTGAGTTCCTGAAAATCTTTAAAAAAATCCGGAATGGAATCCAGGTCAGCCTTCGGCGCCAGGATTTCGATGTAGATCTTATCTCCCAGCGGAACGATGGCATTCTGCGTATTGCCGCTGGGATGGACTCCTCCGTATATCGGTTGCACGCCGGTCATGGTTTCAAATTGAGCTACGCCCCGGTCCAGATCATTGATCGCCAGCATAATGTGGTCGACCTTGAGTTCCATTTTTCCGGTAGGAGTACAACCGAAGAATGACAGGATTATCCCCAGGCTAAGGGAGAACAACAGATTTTTCATACGCTTTAATTATTCCGCACTTCCACCTCTTCCTGAACCGCAGCCGGCAGTTAGTAGATGGAGTCAAATTCATTGGCATGCGTTTTAAAATGTAGTAAGCATGCAGTCTGCCCGGCCCGATCCCGGATCTTAATTTTGACCGAAGCTTGTTCAGCAATCGTGATCCCTTCTCGCTGCAATGCCCGTTTGGTCCTCATATCTTTTACCATACCGGCCAATTATCCTCAAACTGATATCCGTTCCTGAAAAGCTCCACCTCACGGTCGGTGAGCAAACAGGCCGTCAGACCACTGCGAATAGCAGCTTCATCCAGGTCCTGCCCGATGATAACCAGTTCATTTTGCCGGTCGCCCCAATCCGGATTCCAGCGACTTTCAATGTAAGCCTGATTCTCCACAAAAGCAGTATAGCGGATGCGTTCTCCATACGGCATGCTACCCCACCATACGCCGGCCTTCTCCGCCCGCAGAGATCCTCCGGCCTGACTCCAGTTGATCGCATCGTCGGGCCGGGAAGCGATCCAGAATAAACCTTTACTCCGGAAAACCCGGGCATCCCAGTCCTGATTGACGTATTCCCAGAAACGCCGAGGGTGAAACGGGCGTGCCGACCGAAATACCAAAGAGCTGATACCGTATTCTTCTGTCTCGGGCTGATGGTCGCTGTACAATTCCCGGATCCAGCCGGCCGATTGGCTGGTCGTGGCGTAGTCGAACAATCCGGTATTCAGTATCTCCGATAAGGGCACACGACTATGATCGGTGGTAATGATACTGGCATCTGCATTGAATTTCCGGATGATCGCTTCCAACTCCCGAACGCGTTCATGCTCCACCAAATCCGTCTTGTTGATCAGGATCACATTCGCAAATTCCAGTTGGTCTACCAGCAGGTTAACGATCGAGCGTCGGTCAGCCGGGTCATCGTTCAGGGCCCGGTCCTGCACCGTATCCATACTACCGAAATCCCGGTAGAAATTATAGGCATCCACTACTGTGACCAAGGTATCCAGGCGACTGATGTCTGAAAGGTTTACTTTGAGTTCTTCGCTATCGAAAAAGAAGCTCTGAGCTACCGGTAAGGGCTCTGAGATACCGGTGCTTTCAATGAGCAGATAGTCGAATCGCTCTTCCCGGGCCAGCCGAGCCACTTCTTCGATCAGGTCCTCGCGTAAGGTACAACAAATACAGCCGTTGCTCATCTCCACCAGTTTTTCCTCGGTACGAGACAGCGTATTGCCTTCCTTAACCAGACGCGCATCTACATTGATCTCGCTCATATCATTAACGATCACGGCCACTTTTAGGCCCTCCTTATTGTGCAATACGTAGTTCAGCAAAGTAGTCTTTCCGGCTCCCAGAAAACCACTGAGTACCGTAACGGGTAATTTCTTCATGTTTAGATCATTTTATCTTTTTTTGCAACAATGTTGCAAATTAAATTAAATTTCCCAAAATGATCTAATTTTCCTCCACGATACATCGAAACCCCAGCGAGGCTGTCCAGAAGCCTTCCGCCTCAAATACACCGCGCTCCGACAGACGTAGCTGCTCCGGCGCGTACGCCCAGGAGCCTCCGCGCACGATCTTACTTTTCCGGCGTAGCGAATCCGGAGGTGCGGTACCGACCCGATATTGATAAGCCTGGTAATAAAAATCATCGGCGCACCATTCCCAGACATTGCCGGCCATATCGTACAAACCGAAGGCATTCGGCGGAAAGGAAGCTACCGGCGCGTAGGTGGCATATCCATCCTGATAATCCGGGAAAACGCTCATCCGGGGATAAAGTGCTTTAGTGGCCCCATCGGGGCCGTTGCTTTGCGGCTGGCCGTCCACCAAAGGAATATCCTTATTGCCCCAGGGAAACAATTGGCCTTCCCGCCCTGCCCGGGCTGCATATTCCCACTCCGCTTCGGTAGGTAGGCGTCCTCCCATACAGGCGCAGTATCGGTGGGCGTCCTCCCAGCTTACCTGGG
>JAGQXH010000635.1 GCA_020436695.1 Lewinella sp.
CAGCGGATTTTATTGATGTCCAGGGCTATGATGTCTATTGCCAATAGAAGTCTTAAATTTAGTGACGAAAGGTTAAGCGGAGTGACACACTCCTTGCTGAGTGCCCTGCGTCTATACACAACCGGCGTTACAAACGCCCGTTAGCGACTAGGCTGGTTCGTGAGTGGGAGGATAGTCGAGTAGGCAGCCACATCAAAGCCCAGCCCACGACGCTAGTCGGCGTTTGTAACGCCGATGTCCTATTCAGATAGTGATCTCGATAACCTATCGCCACGAGAGATAGATGCCGGAAGAAAGCGACCGTTACGCACCTTCACTCCCCACCGCCTGGATCAGCGCCTTAATATATCCAAAAGCAAAAGCATGCCCCTGCAGGGCACTGGCAGGATCCTCGTGCCGGGGGATGTGATCGGGCATAAGCATACCGGAATAGCCGACATCCCGTAAAGCCCTGACCACCTGTACAAAATCCATATCTCCATTATCGGGATATACTTCCTGAAAATTGTTCCAGCCCCCTTTGATGTTTCGCAGGTGAATATTGAAGATCTGGTTCCTTTCGCCTACCCACTTGATGATCGGCAAAATTTCCGTTTTGGGGTCCTGTAATCCCTCGGCGGTAGAGCCCAGGCACAGATTAAATCCATGGAATTGGCTGTCATACAACCCGGCGAATCGTTTGATGCCTTCAAAAACATGAGGGCTATTCCAGCGGGTAATCCCCCGGTATCCCACCGGCGTGGGAGGATCGGCAATGTGATTGCCCAATTTAACCTTAAATTCTTCCGCCACCGGGAGGACACGATCCAGGAAATAAGTGATCCGTTCGTAGATCTCATCGATGGATACTTTCCCGGCAATGGTGAGAGGATCGTTACGCTTTACGGCTTCTTCGTAATTCCAGGTACTATAAGTGGCATTGCCTCGCATGGGGTCAGGCGTGCTGCCGGTACGTAACACCGGATGGATGGTGGTATTGTAAAGGAGCAGTCGCACGTCACTTTTAGCGGCCACTTCGATCATTTGTTGGATCATTTCAATTTCCCGATCACGCTCCGGGCTTTTACCCAGCATAATATTGGGTGTTGCCACACGGGTGATCCCCGCTGAACTCAAAGGCAGATGGTAGGCATCGAGGCTGACACCGTATTTTTCGCAGGCCTCCTTCTTGGCCAGGGAATCATCGAGGTCCCACCCTACTCCATCAATGAATTTCGGAGCACCACCATCAATATGGAAGACGCCGTGGCGTGCCAGATATTCCAGATTTTCTTTCCCCGTCCCTCCGTGCTGACAACCTACTTTCATCAGCATCGCTTTTTTCTTTTCAGGTCCTGATGCAGGTATTGAGGCGCAGGCTGCCGTATTACCGAGCAGAACTGCGCCCAGAGAACTATTGGTAAGGACCTGTAGTAATGTTCTACGTGGGAGTTTGTCGTTGGTCATTTCGTTTTATTTTGAATTTGTAGTTTCGATATTCCCCATCCTTACTCCTTCACAAAAACCATAAAGTGCTGCCAGGGTAGATTAGTCTTATTTTCCTGTAGCCGCAGCCCAACGGCTTTCATCTCTTTCACCGCCTGGTCTACGGACATTTTGTGCAATCGCTTGATGGGGACTTTGGGGTCTTCCATTCTGTATTCCAGCAGGATAAACTTCCCGCCCGGCTTTAGTGCCCGAACAAGCTGCTGCAGCATTTCCCGGGGGTGAGATAATTCATGATACACATCGACCATCAAGGCCAGATCGACCGAATTTTCGGTAAGATTGGGGCTTGTTTCCTGCCCCTGGACCAGTTCGATATTCCCTACTTTTTCCCGCCTCACTTTTTGGCGTATAATTTCCAGCATTTGCGGCTGCAGGTCTACTGCAAATACTTTTCCATCGGGTACCAGCCCGGCTAAACGAAAGGTATAATATCCGGAGCCGGCACCGATATCGGCGATGTGATCACTGGGTTTCAGTTTCATATTTCGGATAGCCATGCTCACCCCTTCTTCTCTTTCTCTTTCCGGGCGTTCCAGCCAGTCGGCAGCAAGATGGCCCATGACCCGGGCGATCTCACGCCCCAAATAATATTTGCCGGTTCCATCTTTGGAAGGAGTGGTAAAAGTATAGATCTCTTCTTGGGATGCAGTAGAACGGTTTTGCTGCGCCTCGCAACTACAGAGAATTGTTAAGCACCAGAAAAGAGCAACTATACGAAGGATCATCATAAATTGATCGTTTATCAATCAGCAATTTAAATTAATTCACGCCTGGCCCCTCTCCTACTTTCAATCGCATACCGCGACGAATAATGTGATCATCCAGGTTATTCCAGGTCTTAAGCTGTTCTACCGTGGTATGATAGCGTTGCGCAATATTCCAGAGGGTATCTGATTTTTCGACCAGGTGAAATACTGCGTTTGAGGATACCTGCGGCTTGATAACAACCGTTGTTGTTGCCGGTGGCTCATCGACCTTCTTTCCGCTTAATTTAAGGACCTGTCCTTCTTCAGGTTGCTGGCCGGATTCAAGCCGGTTGCGGTTTAATAATTTTTTCACTCGTAGTCCGTACTGCTGTGCCACATCATAGACCGTCTCGCCTTCGCCCACTTCGTGGAATTGCAGCGGTCCCCGGAAGGTATTGCGTTTAGGAGCCAGGTAGACCTTCTCCCCTGCCGGCAGGACTTATCCCCACATTTTATACCAAACTGATTATTGGCCCGCCGGGCCAGTTCACTTCTCCCGGCATCTGATTCCAATAAACCCTGCGCCAGGGTAATACTGGCGGGTATCCCGGTGCGTAGCATTTCCCGAATGGCTATGTCCTTGTATTGCTGAATGTAGTAGACCTGCCCGTCATCCAATTGACCAAAGAGACCGGCTATTGGGAGGATACAAAGGAGCATCAATATAGAGGAAGATAACTTACTCATAATAACGGTTTCTGTCCCTTACAGACCGGGTAAGCGAAAATTAATTTATGATGTATTTCATTTCGAAAGTTGTTTACTCCGAAAATCGGAATGAATATAAGTCAGTATCCTGTAATTGACCATTGATGATGACTGAAAAGGTGGGCAAAAGATCAATGGCACAGGCCAGCTTATTACGAAAGCTTGCTGACATAAACGTAATAAGCTCCCAGCGAAAGCTCCGGCCCACCGGTAAACCAGGTTTTGAGTCTGGTTTTCCCTTTTTCCAGGTCAACAGTGAAGCTTGAAGCTTTCATCCTTTCCGTTACCGGTACCGTGCTGTCAAAATCCTGTATCTGGAGCCGTGCCTGTTCAATATTCAGCGCCTTGCCTTCCCGAAATGGTTCGCCCCCCGGAATAGCAGCGGTCGATGCGGGGATCCCTGCTCTGATCGCCCGGCCGGCCTCTTTGGGCCAGCGCATCAGTTCTATCTTATATTTCCCGGAAGTCAGGATCTCAACATCCCAATAACCATTCAGGAAAGGGCCACGTCGAATAATCGAATGCGCAAAAGGAGGAGTGTCTTCTCCATCGGAGTTTATCCCTCTAGTACCGTCCGCTTTTACCACCTCCATCCAATCGTGAGACGAGAGCACCATGGTAGTACCGCCATCGGCTCCGATATGGATGTAACTCCTGGTCTTATAATCAGAAAAAACGTCATCGAACCATTGCTGATAGAGCGCCCGCAATTCATTAAATTTTTCCGGATAAATTGCAGCCACATTCAGTCTTTGTCCCGGATCGGTCTTCAGATCGTACAATTCCGTTCCAAATACCAATCGCCAGTTCTTTTGCATCACCGCAGAGCCCCTGAAATGTTCGGGCTCTTCAACGCGCTGAGAATCGACAAAAAGCGTTCTTTTCCCTGTCGGCCATTTCTTTTCCCCTTTGATGTAGGGCCATAAACTTAAGCCGTCGAGAGTCGGGCCCTCTTCTCTTTCCAGGCCGCACATTTCCATGAGACTTGGCAATACATCAATATGCGCGCTTAATCCCTCAAAATCCCGGCCTTTGTTCAGTCCTCCCTCCGGCCAGTGAATAAAACAGGGCACCCGGTGCCCGCCATCGTAGGGACTCGCTTTTTTACCACGCATGCCGGCGCCGTAGCCATAGACCGTCGGGAGACCGTTGCTCCAGTGCCCGTCGAGCTTTATACCGTTTGCCGTCCCATTGTCGGTCATGAAAATAAAAATGGTATTCCGGTCAAGGTCTTGCTCTTTGAGGTAATTTCTTAGTTTGCCCAGATCCTCATCAATGGCACTGATCATACCGTAAAAATTGGCAGATGGGATCAGGGTATCCCCCTTGTATTGGTCGGAATACCGGTCATCCACGTACAAAGGGCCATGGGGAGCATTGGTCGCTATATAACAGAAGAAAGGCCCATCCTTGTTTTTATCGATAAACGATTGCGCTTCATTGAACCACACATCGGTGCAATATCCCTCAAATTGACGGTACACTCCATTATCGTAATAATGATCATCAAAATAGTCGTTGTCCCAGTAGTCATTGGTGTTCCCAATGGCGCCACCGCCGTGATAGACGGCTTTCTGGAACCCGACGTCGATCGGCCGGCGCGGATAATTATCACCCAAGTGCCACTTACCGAACATACCCGTTGCGTAGCCATTATCTTTAAAGATCCGGGCCATGGTAAGCTCATTTTCCCGCAACAGGGTTCTGCCCGTTACCGTATGCCACACGCCAGTCCGGTTGTTATACCGCCCCGTCATAAGAGCAGCTCTGGTGGGTGCACAGGTTGGGCTTACATGGAAATCCGTGAGCCTAATACTTTCCGCCCACAACTGATCCATATTCGGCGTTTTGATCCACGGATTACCGTGACAGGCAAGATCACCGTAGCCCTGATCGTCGGTCATGACGATAATTACATTTGGCTGTTCCGGAATAGAACTGCACGAACAAAAGAAAAAGCAGAAAAGAATGAACAAATAGCCTATACTCTTCAACATAAGGATCGCAGGGCCTTCCGGTGACGGCTTTGTCACTTGGAATATCGTTATTATTTTTGGCATTGGATGGTGGTGTTATTCTACATCAAATATATATTAACTAAATACACTGTCAATTA
>JAGQXH010000636.1 GCA_020436695.1 Lewinella sp.
AGCATACCTTAGAGACCTACCATATAAATGCTGTTCCCGGAGATAACAGATCAGATAGTTGCCACCTTTCAAGCTTAGGAGGAGTTCATGACAAACACAAAGTGAACTAAAAAATAATTTTTAGATTGGTCTAAATTTGTATTTTTACAGTTCAAACAAAGAACTATGCATAAGCTAACTCTATATATCTGTCTGATCTTTTTCTCTATTCCTTCTTTTGCTCAAAGTGGCAGGATAGCCGGTTTTATCCGGTCAGAAAGCCGGCCGTTGGAATTTGCATCGGTCGCCCTGCAGGACACTCCGTGGGGTACCATGTCCGATACAGCCGGTTATTTTCTCCTGGCGCACATACCTTTCGGCACCTACGACATCAGCATTTCCATGTTGGGTTTTACAACGAAAAAGAAGACCATCGTACTAAATGGTGAGCACGCTACGCTGAATTTATCCTTTGATCTGGAAGAAAGTCAACTCGCACTGGAAGAGGTAGTCGTTTCAGGAACCATGAAAGCGGTTAGTCGACTGGATAGCCCGGTACCGGTTGAGGTGTATACCGATGACTTTTTTAAAGCCAATCCTACCCCCTCAGTTTTCGAATCTTTACAGAATGTCAACGGCGTACGCCCTCAGTTAAACTGCAATGTTTGCAATACCGGCGATATCCATATCAATGGGCTGGAAGGCCCCTACACCATGATCCTGATCGATGGCATGCCCATTGTTAGCGGGCTCTCGACGGTATACGGACTGACCGGCATTCCGCAATCGCTTATCGAACGGGTGGAAGTCGTCAAAGGGCCGGCATCTACCCTGTACGGCTCCGAAGCGGTGGGTGGCCTGATCAATATTATTACCCGGCATCCGGACAATGCACCTTTGTTCTCGGCCGATGTTTTTGCCTCCAGTTGGGCGGAAATGAATGCAGACCTGGGCTGGCGGCTGAACGTCGATAAGCGGGCCGGCAGTCTGTTGGGCATCAACTATTTTAATTATCAAAACCCTATTGATCATAACGGGGATGGCTTCACGGATGTCACCCTGCAAAATCGCCTGTCGTTATTCAACAAGTGGAGCTTCAAGCGGAAGCAAAACCGCACTTTTTCCCTGGCGGGCCGCTACGTCTATGAAGATCGTTGGGGAGGTGAAATGGACTGGAATAAAACATTCCGGGGTGGCGAGGAAGTCTACGGTGAAAGCATCTACACCAATCGATGGGAAGTATTCGGGATCTACCAGCTACCACTGAAGGAACTCGTCAATTTTAGTTTCAGTGCCAATGGACACCAGCAGAACTCCGTATACGGTAGTACGACTTTTTTAGCCAGTCAATACATCGGCTTCGGACAATTGAGCTGGCATAAAGAACTGGGGGCTCGTCATGATCTTTTGGCCGGAGCAGCCTTTCGCTATACCTATTACGATGATAATACGCCGGCGACAGCTACCTTTGACACTCTGCAGGTACCATCTAACCGGGCTTCCATCACCTATCTACCCGGTTTTTTTGTACAGGACGAGATCGCACTACATCCCAATCATAAACTATTGCTCGACCTGCGTTATGACCACAACAGCCTGCATGGCGGCATATTCTCTCCCCGCGTGAATTACAAATGGAACTCTAATGACAAAAAAAACACCCTGCGTCTGAGTATGGGTAACGGCTACCGGGTAGCGAATGTATTTACGGAAGATCACGCGGCACTTACCGGCGCCCGGCAGGTGGTTTTCATTGGCGACCTGCAACCTGAAACATCCTGGAATGCCAATATCAATTACGTTCGCAAGATCTTTACCCGCAACAATGCCATTATCGGGCTGGATGCTACGGCTTTTTACACCAATTTCAACAACCGCATTATTGCCGATTACGAGACCGACCCGAATAAGATCATTTTTGCCAATCTGAACGGTTATGCCATATCACGCGGTTTTTCGTTGAATCTGGACCTTAGTTTCCCCTCCAGTTTCAATGCCAATGCCGGTTTCACTGCGATGGATGTGTTTTCCGAAGATGAAGGGATCAAAAAGCAACAATTACTGACAGAATCCTTTTCCGGCGTGTGGAACATCAACTATACCTTTCCGAATGCCCGGCTGCGGATCGATTACACGGGCAATGTATATGGCCCCATGCGCCTGCCGCTATTGGGAGAGCTGGATCCCCGAGCTGCGTGGTCCCCTTGGTGGAGCATTCAGAATATTCAACTGAGTAAAAGTCTGGGTGATCAGTGGGAGATTTACGGTGGCGTAAAAAACCTATTGAATTACACCCCGCCGGCCAATAGTATTGCCCGTGCCTTTGATCCGTTCGACCGTGGTGTGGTTTTCGATGATGCCGGCCAGGTAATACCTACAGAGAATAACCCTTATGCACTGTCCTTTGATCCTACCTATGTCTTTGCCCCTAATCAGGGTATCCGGATCTTCCTTGGTTTTCGATATACCCTCGGCTACGCTCGGGACTAGCCCTGAGCCTGGTCGAAGGGCTGATGATATAATTCGCTAAACCTGAAAAATATGCATCCACACTTCCGATCCCTGCTAATTTCTGTCCTTGTTTTTGTGAGCATATCCGACTTACAAAGCCAGAAGATCCAGTGGGTTTCATTTGAAGCACTGAAAGACAGCCTGCGAGCACAACCTAAACCAGTACTCATTTTCATTCATACCGACTGGTGCAAGTACTGTGCATTACAGGACCACAATACTTTTCAGGATACCTCCCTGAGGCACCAACTTAAAGAAACCTATTATTGTCTCCGCTTGAATGCAGAAAGTACCGAAACGATCTCTTTTCTGAATCGCTCTTATGAGGGAGAAAACAACGGCTACCACGAACTCGCGCAGTTGCTGGGGAAAACAGGTGGACAATTGGTGTTTCCTACCACGCTTCTACTTTCCAGTCATTTGCAGTTAAAACAACGGCTGACCGGTTTTGTCTCAGCCGAAGATCTTCAAGTTCTATTGGAGTGATGCCTGCCCTATGGGCAGATATCTTTGATATTTTGCACAGGTCTGATGAACTGACCACTTGTCTTAATTATCCTCTCTGACCACCTCAAACTGCGTACTCCCTGCTCCCATCTTACCATCCTGAGTGAAACCCTCCACCCGGATCTCAAAGTCTCCCGTCGCATCGGAAGTATAGAATTGGATCACTGCTTTCCCCTCATCATCGGTTTTTACGGAAGGATCCCAGTAAAGCGTATTTAAGAAATCGGGCAAGCGATCATCCGATGCTGCCGAGTAATCGGTACGGGAAAATTCCCGTTGCGGCAGAAAGGTGAGAAAAGAGCGACGGATCGCATTTTCCGGCAGCTTAAAACAGCGGGCATCCCCTTCAAAAGAGGTCAACTGAATGATGCCTTTATAATAGGAAGGATTCAGCCAGAAAGGATCGATCACGATCTCCGTAGAGGCGATCAGTTTGTTGTTGATCTTGAGAAAAACCGACTGATCAAAAACCGGCACGCCGTCTACCAGTAGCAGTGGAGGAAGCTCGTCGAACAGATCCTGCTCGGTATGCGTAACTTCAACGCGTTCCTGCCCGTATTTGCCTTTCACCCATACTTCATTGACCACTTCAAAAAAGAATTCCGGCAACGGGAAGCGGGTGTAATCATCCAACTTGTACTGTACATCCGGCTGGCCGAAAAAGGGCAGGTTTTCAAAATCATCCTTTGTCGTGAAAACCGGCGGTGCCTCAAAATTGCGGTAGGCTTCTTTCAGTTGAGCATTCACCAATAATTCATTGGCAATGGGCACCCATTCCGGATCGAGCCTGAAAGGTTCCGTGTTCCCCGGCTCATTAGCTTGGAAAGGATCATCCAGCTCGATCACTACGGGAAGCATTTCTTCCGAATGGATCTGCACCACTACCTGCCGTAATCCAAAAAGCTTGGGCAAAAGGAAAGAAAATCGTCCGTTAGCATCCGTTAAAGTACCGTATACCAAAGATGTTTTGCCGGGAAAAGCCAGGATCACTTCTACTCCCGCTGCACCCTCCCGGGTACTTTCATTGACAACTTTGCCTTCCAGATCCATGCCCATATTCTCCGGTTGATAGATCAGATCGACTGACCGGAGCGGAGCAGTATTAGCTGCAACAGATGTACCCTGATTGAACAAACTTATTCCCGGCATCGACTTCCGGGCAATGGATAGAGACACCTCTGCCGGTACGCCCTTACCCTGCCCATCGGTAGTAGTGATCTCCAGGGTAACCAATTCGCGCTGACCATAGCTATTCTTGGCAATAGTCGAATTGACCTGCAACCAGTTCCCGGCGGAGACCTCCATACCCGGAGCTTCCGGTCGGACAACGGTTGCTGTTTCCGTCTCTTTTGCCTGTACCAGTGGTTGCTGAGGATTGATAATGATCAATTTGTTGCGACCGAAATCCGCATCGGAGAAGTTCCGCATCCCCTGTGTATATGCCCGTAAGGTATAGTCCCCGCTTGGCAAAGCATCCGGCAGTTCAATAGCACCGGCACCGCATCCCGCTTCCAGTTCTACCTTAACCCTGGAAACCGGATTCCCTTCCCGGCTGATCAGTTCGAGATAAGCCACCCGGCTGTAATCCGATAATAGCTGCCGTTTAGCATCAAAAGCAAACAACTTGAACCAGGCCACTTCACCAGTAATGTACATCGGCCGGTCGGTCTGTAGGCGGATACTTTCGGCCACAAATTTTTCGGACGGCATGCTTTGTGCCTTCAGCATCCCAGGTTGGATAGATGCGGTAAGGACCAGCAGAAGCAGTAGGCGCTGTAAGATCATCGTTTGTGACTTCATAAACAAGATTCAATAGTTACCGGCAAACAAATTCCGTTTGTCAACAGCGGTTCAAAGGTTTACCAGAAATCCGGTTTAACATTCGTTCCGCCGGTAGCCGAACACCGGGCACAGGGTGGTATCGTCAGCTGAAACCCATTCGGTGAACCAAAAAGATTATAGGAATAATCAAATAGCACCTTGCCGCCGGCCTTTATCTGCCCATATAGTTCCCGGTAGTTCAGATCAATGGTATCGGGAGTACAATCGGGACCGAAC
>JAGQXH010000637.1 GCA_020436695.1 Lewinella sp.
GCCGGTATGATCACGACCAGCTGGGATGGCAAAGCTGCCAACAACGAAGTACTGTTCACGATGGTACTGCGTGCCACCACGGATGCTGCGCTGAGCAACGTACTGAGCATCAACAGCCGCGTAACTGCTGCTGAAGCGTACAGCAACGATGAGACGATGGATCTGGCGATCGACTTCGGTGCAGGTGTAGTAGTAAGCACCGGCTTCGAACTGGGTCAGAACACACCGAACCCATTCCGTACGCAGACCACGATCATGTACACCCTGCCGGAAGCAGCTAATGTTACCTTCACGGTATCTGATGCTACGGGCAGAACACTGGAAGTACGTCGCACTTCAGGAGTACAGGGCCAAAACACCCTGACGCTGCAGCGCAACGACCTGCCGGCAGGTGTATTGTTCTACACGATGACCACTGGTGACTTCACTGCAACCAAATCAATGGTGGTTGAATAAACCGGTCTGAAAGTTGTCAGGCACTTTTAAAGTGCCTGACAACCAGGATAAAAGAAATAATTCATTGGAGCGGCTTCCATACGAGGCCGCTCCTTTTTTATGATCAACGTAAAGTCACTGTTATATCATAAGGTCAAAAAAAATGTGGATGGCACGCATACCAGCATGCAAAAAACTTCCTTACATTTGATTTACCGGTTTAATGTAATGATCGGCAAAACAGATGGCCTATTGAAAGGTGATTTTACTCCATGCCAGCGCTGTCATTGAATTGACCTTCAGGATATTACTGATGTGGGTTGCTTTTGTTCCCAAGCTTCGACTGATGCCTGCATCGCTGAGTTGTTACACATACTCTTTCTTACCGACTCTTTGCTTGTGTAACTGGAAAATGTCGATAGCACTTCTTGTCTTACCTCTCATCGGGCTTTTGCAATGCTGCCATTCTGAACAAGACACAACTTTCTATCTCTACGGACTCTTTGGTGTATTTAGTACTTTAACGACCTAAGCATATTAATTTTGACGTTGTTGGTTTAACAAATCGTCTTCTCATGAAAAAATCTTTGACCTATCTGGGTACAGGAAAAAGCTCTTTGTGGCTTCACCTCTTCCTGCCATTCACACTTTTGTTGGTGATGATGCTCCCTGCCGACAAACTGGTCGCCCAGGATTGCCCGGAGATCACATCCGTGACCGTGCCGATGGAAATACCCCTGGGCGGTAAACTTCCATTCAATGCTGTGGGTGAAGGAGGCTCCGGTGCTTGTAAGTTGGAACTGGAGATCCGGCCCTTCAACGCGCCGGAAACCGAATTCGTATTCATCGCCTCGGTTGGGGGCGGTCCCGGTAAAACGCTGGCCGGCTCCACCACACTGGTTGCTGCGAAGTTTCCTGCCGGTAACTATGTGCTGCGCTTTTCTTACGATTGTGATGGAGATCCCGATTGTGAAGGCGATATCGAAGAGCGTACCCTCACCATTGTGGCTACTCCTGGTATCATTAATGAAAACGTAACCACTGATCTTTGTCTCGGTGGACGAATGGATTTTTACGCCGAAGCCTTCGGTGGCACAGGCAACTGCCGCCTGGGTATTGAGATCCGTTCTGAAGGAAGTACTGATCCTTATACTTTCCTGGCATCCGTATCGGGCGTTCCTGACCTGAAATTGTTGGGCGCTACTACGCTTGTTGCCGCTAAGTATCCGGTAGGAGACTATGAAGTCCGTCTTTTTTATGAGTGCGGCCCCAACGCCAACGAGCGGGAGCTCGTCGATGAGAAGATCATTGAAGTGACGGTACATCCGCTTCCGCAACCGAAAACGGATGCCCAACTGGAATATGAGGTTTGTTCCAATGAGGAGTTCTCTATTGATTTGTCGATGCTGATAGAACAACTTCCTGCCGGTTATACACCTTATTTTCAGGATCTAAACGGTAATTTTATCAATGCTCCGTTTACAAAGAAGGTGGAGAATAAGACAGGGCAGCCTATTGTCGAAAAGTATACTTTCATCCCATTATCCTGTATACCGAATAACTGTCTGACGGATTTTAGGGTAGGTGGTCAAACTGGTGACAACTATATTGGCCCTACCTGTAACGGCGACGGTACCTACCGTACCTGCTTTTACCTGACCGGCCGGAATTTGCCGGATAATCTGGGGCGGTATTCCGCTGAGATCAACGGTGTACTGTATAGTGCTGCCTTTGTACAAAAGCTAAGTAGCACCACTGCGGTTGTTTGTTTTTCCAAAGTGACCCCGCAGGGTAATGGTGCAGATGTAACCATTTTTGTCGGCGAAGAATGCTTCCTGACCCTGGAAGATCTTTATGATGAGCCTGATTGTAGCAATCCGGAGAATTGTTTGACTGACTTTAGAATAGGCGGGCAGCAGGGCGATAACTATATCGGCCCAACCTGTAACGAAGACGGTACTTATCGCACCTGTTTTTATTTGACAGGACCGAATTTACCCAATAACGCAAATGCTTATTCGGCCGAGATCAACGGCAAGGTATATCCTAACGCCTTTTTCCAGTATTTGAGTTCTGGGCAGGTAGTTCTTTGCTTTAGCAATATCGTTGCTCAGGGGCAGGCCGATGTGACCATTGTGGTCAACGGGCTTTGCGTGCTGACCAAGGAAGCCCTTTACGATGAACCGGACTGCGCTCTGCCGATAGACTGTATTACCACCTTCCGTCCGGGCGGGCAGCCGGGAGATGCCTACATCGGGCCAACGTGTAACGAAGACGGCACCTATCGTGTGGCCTTTTACGTAACCGGGAGCAACCTCCCGACTAATATGGCTGACTATACGGTTAACATTAACGGAACGGATTATCTGGCCTCGTTCTTTCAGATATTGAGTAGTACTCAGCTCGTTATTGGTATCACCGGCATTACGGCCGTTCCGAATCTTGCCGAAGTAACGATCGATATCCGGGACGGAGAGTGCTACCTGACCATAGACGAATTGTATCAGGAGCCCGATTGCCCCGTTAACGTTAAAGACGGCGTAGTTACTGCGACCGAAAAACTGTTGGACGATGACTTTTTAAATGCCGATCCCTTCTGTTGTAAAGGGGCACCCATCACAGTCACCGTGTTTGTCTATCCGGAACCGGTCGGGGTTGATGATGAAAAGACGATCTATACCTGTTATAGTGTGGATTATGATCTGCAAGCCAATGTCGACGATCTTGGAAACGGTGTGCCGGCCCTGTTTACCTGGACGGCGGATTATGATGCTTCCAAGGTTGAAATTGCACCTTCTGCCCAGCCGGCGAGAGTCATCGGTGATGTGATCACCAATCTGACCGATGACGAACAGAAAGTATTGTATACTATTACGCCAAGGGGGGCAGGCCCCGATGGTCAGCTGGGAACAGATGACGATTGCATCGGCATGACATTTACGCTGATGGTAACTGTACTGCCACGGCCGGAGGTGACCGGCTGTATTGCCTGTCCGGGACAATTGAACGTGTCGCTGCGGGAGAATTGTGAGACGAAGGTCGATCTGTTGAATATTTTTACCGAAAAGAATATCGAACTCAATTGTACCAACGGTGATCTCCTGAAAGAAGCACTGCAGATCGTGATCTACGATGACGATTATTCCAATAATGGCGGTGTGCCCGATAATGTAGTGCAGGGATGTGGTACCTATAAATATGCGATTGAACTAAAGCCGGAATATGAATGGTGTTTTATCTGGGTACCCTGTTGGGGCTATATCACTGCTGAAGATAAACAGGCTCCAGTGCTCTCTTATTGCCCGTCTACCGTATCCGGCTGGTCGACCTATGACTACGGTTTTCAGAATTTTGTTTGTGATGATGTTGAAAAACTGTTGCTGGATGGGCCCGTTACCTACAAACTGGATAGAGACGGCAACCTGATCGAGGGCTCTATCTCTACCCAGCAGGCTAAGTGGCTGTTCAAATATGTTACCGGTTACGCTGAGTTTACTGATAACTGTGGTGATATCACGGTAACTGTTAGCGATGTAGTGAACTATGGCTATGATCCCAACTGCGACGATGTGGTGATCACCCGTAAGTTCACAGCCGTAGATGCCTGTAAAGGGCTGGCTGCTCTGGAGGCCTGCTATCAGGATATTATCATTACGAAGCCGTCGCTGGAAGACGTCTACTGTCCGAAAGATGCGGAATTATCTTGTGAAGATGAGATCAAACTGGATGCACACGGTAATCCGCATCCGGATGAGACCGGTTATCCGTGGTTGTACTCCGCTTTTGACTCCGATTTCGATCCTAAAGAAGACAACTGGAAGGACTACGACCATAAAGTATTTCTGAGCGCTGCATACTGTAACCTGGGTGCTTCTTACAAAGACGGAGAGCGCATTGAAGTGTGTGAAGGCACTTACAAGATCGTTCGTACCTGGCAGATCCTGAACTGGTGTTCTAAAGAGATCCTGGAGTGCAAACAGATCATTAAGGTGGGTGACTATGATGGCCCGGTTGTCGAGTGTGCGGAAGTGGATTATGATAATGATGGTCACTCCGATCTGCGTACTTATTCTACCGGCCCTTACGATTGCACGTCTGCATTTGAGGCTCCCATGCCGATCATTAGTGATAATTGCTCAGGTTGGACTGTACTGACAGAAATTTTGAGTGGCTCTACCTCCGGCCCTATCGTAGCTACTATTCTTCCGGGGAAATCCCGTTATGTGAGCGGTATTCCGGTTGGATGCCACTACATCAAGTATACGGTTACCGACGCTTGTGGTAACAAGACGGTTGAATACTGCCCATTCTACGTGGAAGACCAGGTAGAACCCATCGCAGTATGTGATGACGATCTGCACATTTCTATCGGCGGCCAGGGACTGGCTCGCGTATATGCTGCTGATATCGACGAAGGTAGCTCTGACAACTGCGGACCGATCCGCATCGAAGTACGTCGCCGCGTATTGGCCGGCGAAGAGTACGGTTGCCTGGAGATGTTTGACTACGACGGTGACGGCGAAGTAATTGACGACGAAGTAAACCTGAGCAAGCCTTACGGAGTAGCCGGAAATGATGAGTACTACTTCACTCCATGGTTGGATTACGTAGAC
>JAGQXH010000638.1 GCA_020436695.1 Lewinella sp.
AGAAAATATCGGGACACTTTGCCTGCGCTTCGGTCGCTCCACGGGCTCCATGTCGGTACGTTATGCCGGTAAAGATACAGAAACTCTTATCTCTGCTTTGGAAGGTAAATGGAAAGGAATGGCCCCGGAAGAACCCTTTAGTTATCGCTTTCTCAATGAGTCATTTGCGGAGATGTATACGGCGGAGCAGCGGGTAGGAAGCATTGCTGCAGTTTTTGCCCTGCTTTCCATTTTCGTGAGTTGCCTGGGGCTGTTCGGACTGGCCAGTTACGCTACGGAGCAGCGTACCAAAGAGATCGGCATTCGCAAAGTACTGGGCGCTTCGGTAGCCGGCATTGTCGGCTTATTATCAAAAGACTTCCTGAGGCTGGTCCTGGTGGCACTGATCATTGCTTTGCCGCTGGCCTTTTACGCCATGAATCAATGGCTGGAAGATTTTGCTTATCGCATTTCGCTCAACTGGGGGCTATTTGCTCTGGCGGGCGTGGCGATACTCATTATTGCCTTTTTTACCATCAGTATCCAAAGTGTAAGAACGGCTTTGACTAACCCTATTCAATCACTCAGAAGCGAATAAACACCTGGTACTATGTTGAAAAATTATCTAAAAATGGCCTGGCGAAGCCTCTTGAAGAACAAGGGCTTCAGCTTCATCAATATCTTCGGGCTGTCCATCGGCGTAGCCTGTTGTCTGCTCATCCTGCTTTATGTGGCGAATGAGCTGAGCTACGATAAATGGAATCCGAACGTTGACCGCATCGTACGGCCGGTATCGGATATCAAGTTTGGTGGCAACCATATGCAGATGGCAGTGGTGGGTTCTATCCTGGGGCCGGACTGCGGTAAGGACTTGCCCGAAGTGCAGAGTTGGGTGCGCTTTCGTGATTACGGCAGGTACCTGGTGAAGCGGGATGGTGAAGGACGCCAAAATATCTCGGAAGCAGATGTGCTGACGGTAGATAGTACTTTCTTTGAAGTCTTTCCAATAGAAATGGTAGAAGGTAATGCCTTGACCTGTCTTACGGATCCTAATACAGTGGCCATTTCCCGTAGTCGGGCAGAGAAGTACTTTGCTACCGCTCAGCAAGCCATTGGACAGACCTTGATCCTGGACAATCGGGATCGCTGGACGGTAAGCGCAGTATATGAAGATATGCCGGTGAATTCTCATTTTCGGGCCGATCTGCTGCTGTCCATGAATGGTAACGGGGAAGTAGCGAATGATCCCACGCTCTGGGCTATGAACAACAACTTTCATACCTACCTGCTCCTGCGACCTGGTACGGATGTAGCTGATTTTAAAGAGAAATTTGCTGCCTATGCCAGGGATAAAGTTGGGCAAACCGCCAAACAACTACTGGGCATATCTCAGGAGGAAATGGAGTCTGGCGGCCAGTACGCCCGCTTCTATCTTCAGGATCTGACCGATATTCATTTGTATTCCGACCAAACGGTGGAACTGGCTCCCAACGGTAGCATTAAATATGTATGGATCTTCGGTGCCATTGCCGCTTTCATCCTCATTATTGCCTGTATCAATTTTATGAACCTTTCGACGGCCCGGTCGGCCGACCGGGCCAAAGAGATTGGCGTACGACGGGTAATGGGCAGCCGTCGTTCGGCGCTGATCAGCCAGTTTTTGAGTGAGAGTACATTACTCGCTGCACTGTCGGTTGGACTGGCCGTGGTACTTGCAATGGCCGCATTGCCATGGTACGCCGCATTGGCCGATCGCGATCTGTCTATGCCCTGGACATCTCCGTTGTTCTGGTTATCTCTGATTGGTACAATTGGTGTGGTAGGTCTGCTGGCAGGAAGTTATCCGGCCTTTTTTCTGTCTGCTTTTGACACGATCAAAATACTTAAAGGGCAAATGGGGGGTAAACGAAAGGGAGCTGGCTTTCGCTCGGTATTGGTTGTTTTTCAGTTTGTAACATCGGCAAGTCTGATCATTGCTACCCTGATGGTCTTCAAACAACTTCATTTTATTCAAAATAAAAAATTGGGGTTTGACAAAAGTCAGGTAGTCATCCTCAATAGTGCATATGCCTTGGGCGATAGATCGAAAACCTTTAAGGAAGAAATGCTGAAACATCCTGCGGTACAGCAGGTTACCATCAGCAGCTACCTCCCCGTACCTTCTTCACGCTCGGATCAGACCTACTCCAAGGCTCGCTCTTTCCAGGCTGATAATTCGGTCAATATGCAGACTTGGCGGGTGGATTAAGATTACCTGTCGACCCTTTGTATGGAACTGACCGACGGGCGGAATTTTGATCTGCGCCAACTAACCGATAGTGCCGCAGTTATTCTCAATGAAACGGCCGCCCGACTATTTGGCTACGATGATCCCATCGGCAAGAAAGTATACTATATGGATGCCAGCTCGGATGGTCCGCCCAGTCCGGAAGATTTTAGTGAACTCACCGTGATCGGAGTAGTAGAGAATTTTCACTGGGCCAGTATGCGCGAGAATATCGGAGCACTATGCATGGTGCTGCAACCGTCCAATGGTCTGATCTCTTTCCGCTATGATGCCTCCGAAACGGATGCTGTCCTGACCGAGCTGGAACGTCAGTGGCGGGCCATGGCTCCGGACCAGCCGTTCAGTTATCGCTTTATGGATGAGTCTTTTGCTCAGATGTACCAGGCGGAGCAGCGGGTAGGCCGGATTGCCGGCATTTTTGCTTTGCTGTCTGTATTCGTGAGCTGTCTGGGATTATTTGGTTTGGCAAGCTACGCTACCGAGCAACGCACCAAGGAGATTGGCATTCGTAAAGTGTTGGGTGCATCCGTTGCGGGAATTGTTAGTCTTTTATCAAAAGACTTTCTCAAACTGGTGGGTGTCGCGCTGCTTATCGCCATTCCACTGGCTTTTTACGGAATGAAACAATGGCTTGCTGATTTTGCCTATCGTATCCCAATGGACTGGGGATTGTTCGTGCTGGCTGGTATTGCGGTACTGCTCATCGCATTCTTTACCATTAGCATCCAAAGCGTGAAAACGGCCCTGACAAATCCGATCGATTCGTTGCGAAATGAATGATGGTCGTAAGTCGGATAGTCGTAAGTCCTCAGTCTGGGGAATAGACTTACGACTATCCGACTTATGACTTACGACTAATACTATTATCATGTTAAGAGGTTATTTAAAGATTTCGATCCGCAATCTGCTCAAGCGCAAGGGGCATACGCTGATCAATATTGCCGGTCTGTCTATCGGGATGGCGGTCTTTCTGATCATTGCCCAGTATGTCTACTTCGAGCGCAGTTATGAGGATTTTATTCCGGATTCCGCAAACATCTACCGGCTCAGTCTGGAGCACTACATCAATGGAGAACTTGAATTCGCGAGTGCGGAAAATTATCCGGCGGCCGGTCCGGCTCTCAAGCGTGAGCTGCCGGAGGTGCTGGAATACGCGCGCCTGTATAACCTCGGCTACAAGAACAATGTGATCATCACCAATGAGGCGGCCCGCCCGGAGCCTGTTGCCTACAAGCAAAAGCACTTTCTGTACGCAGATGCCTCATTCCTACCGCTCATGGGGTACGAAATGCTGCACGGTAATGCCGCTACCGCCTTACAGGAACCGAATACGGCGGTCATTTCCGAGAAATATGCGCAGCTCTACTTCGGTAGTGAAAACCCTGTGGGGCAACACTTGCACATGCAGGATGATGATTTCAATAATGAGCTGGTCGAGGTTCGTGGGGTATTCAGGGAACTGCCGGCTAATACGCATCTGAAATTCGATGTATTGTTTTCATATTCGACGCTCTATAGTCGTCATGAGCGCGCTCTTGCCCGCTATGACCAGAGCTGGCAACGCAATGATATGTACACTTTCCTGAAACTGCGACCGGATGCTGATCCGGCTGCGGTCACAGCCAAACTGCCGGCTATCGTGGCGAAGAATAAACCTGATCAGGCCGCCGAAAATCGCAGGGATGTACTAGTATTACAGGCCCTGCCCAATATTCATCTGTATTCGGACCTGACGGATGAAGTTGAAGCCAACGGAGATCATCGGGTAGTGTTCTTTATGAGCTTGATCGGTCTGTTTGTGTTGATCATTGCCTGGATAAATTATGTCAATCTGTCTACTGCCAGATCCATGGAACGCGCCCGGGAAGTAGGGGTAAGAAAAGTGTCGGGCGCACAGAAGACCCAGTTGGTCAGCCAGTTTCTGGTAGAAGCCGCTCTGGTCAACGCCATCGCGATCTTTCTGGCGCTAGGACTGCTGACACTGGCGCTGCCCAAATTCAATGAGCTCAGCGGACTGGATTTTCAGTTTGCCGATCTCACATCGGGTTGGTTCCTGTTTTTGCTGCCGGCCCTTTGGCTAATCGGTACGATGCTCTCTGGCTTTTATCCGGCCATTGTGTTATCCTCTTTCCGCCCGGTATCCGTGCTGAAAGGCACACTGAAGAATACGAAAAGTGGGGTGTTGTTGCGCAAATCCCTGGTGGTGGTACAGTTTACCGCTTCGGTGATGCTGATCGCCGGCACCATCATCATTTACCGGCAACTGAATTATATGCTCAGCCGGGACATCGGAGTGAATATCGATCAGGTACTCGTACTTGAACGGCCCGGTATTGCTCAGAAAGATCGAAAAGCCTTTGACTCGGCTATTGACGTATTCAGAGCCGAATTGGCTAAAAGCCCCGATGTAGCAGCTGTTTCAACTTCTTTTACGGTTCCTGGAAAACAACGGGAATACCTGGTCGGTGCGAAGCCCTACGGTGCCGGTGATGAGGCACTGGTGAGCCTGCGATTCAACAGCATGGATTATGATTTTATAAAGGTTTTTGAAATGGATCTGCTGGCCGGCCGCAATTTCTCCCCCGACTTTCCCCGGGATGGAGATACTTCCGTTATTATTACCCAATCGGCGGTGTCGCTGTTGGGGTACGATACGCCGGAAGACATTATCGGGCGGACGATCGCCTTGCCGGACTTTCTCTGGAATCCCATCGTAGTGGGGGTTGTCAACGACTATCATCAGGTTTCGCTAAAGCAGGCAGTGGACCCTTCCGTGTT